>JAOULV010000280.1 GCA_029881835.1 Rhodospirillaceae bacterium | reverse complement strand
GCCGCCGCCATATTGGCGCCTATTTCAATTGTCGGTGCGGCTTTTCATATTGTTGCCCATGCGTTTGGAAAAATAACCTTGTTTTTTGCAGCCGGGTCAATTTATACCGCGGCACATAAAACCGAGGTAAGCCAGCTTGACGGTATCGGGCGCAGGATGCCGTTTACCATGGCGGCATTTAGCGTTGGTGCGCTTTCCATGATTGGCCTGCCGCCGACGGCCGGATTTATAAGCAAGTGGTACATTCTTTCCGGCGCCCTTGAAACCGAACAAATGTTTGCTGTCGGCGTGATAATAATTTCCACCCTTTTAAATGCCGCATATTTTTTGCCAATTATTTACGTGGCATTTTTTAAACCGGAAAAATCACCACCCAAACATCCCCATGGCGAAGCGCCATTGGCAATTGTAATTGCAATATCACTTACCGCCATCGGCACCATGTTAATATTCTTTTTCCCCGATTTACCGCTTGGTCTGGCACAAACAATGGCCGAGACAGCGATTGGAGGATATTAAATGACCATTGAGCAAAACCGCATAACCCCGCCAACAAAACCAGAAGACATGCATTGGCTGGTTAGACCAAAAACCATACGCAAGCTATGGATTGGCGGCATAGCTTTGTTGGCTGTCATTGTTGCGATGGGTTCATTTGCCCACCCGCATGTTTATTTTGGAATTGAGGGAACATTCGGGTTTTTTGCCTGGTATGGGCTTGTTACCTGTGTGGCCATGGTTGTTGGGGCCAAACTTTTAGGCCTAATTTTAAAGCGGGGGGATAATTATTATGACTGATTTTATTTTCCCGCCCGGATTGGTATTGATACTGGGTGCATTTATTTTGCCCTTTGTTTCCGGCCAAATAAAAAGCGCGCTTACATTATTATTACCGCTTATTTCCCTTGGGTTGGTGCAAAGCGTGCCAGATGGGGTATCGCTTAGTATACCGTTTATGCATTTTCAGCTTGAATTGCTGGATGGCAGCAACCTTTCCAGATTGTTTGCAACAATTTTCGCGTTGATGGCATTTGCCGGTGGCCTGTTTGCGCTTAACCAAAAATCCACAATGGAAATGTCGTCGGCTTTTGCCTACGCCGGAAGCGCAATCGGTGTTGCCTTTGCCGGCGACCTGATAACCATGTTTATTTATTGGGAGCTAATGGCGGTTGGTTCATCATTGGTTATATGGTCGGCGATGACCGATGCTTCATACAAATCATCCATGCGCTACATCTTGATGCATCTACTGGGCGGGGTGATTTTGATGGTTGGCGTGGTCGGTCATGTGGTCGATACCGGATCAATCGAATTTGGCGCGATGGAGCTTGGTAGCTTTGCCACCTGGATGATGTTAGTGGGTTTTCTTATCAATGCCGGTGCCCCGCCGTTTTCATCGTGGCTGCCCGATGCCTACCCCGAAGCGTCATGGTCGGGAACGGTTTTTCTTTCGGCCTTTACCACCAAAACAGCCGTGTTTGTTTTGTTAAAAGGTTTTCCCGGAGCAGAGATTTTAATCTGGGTCGGGCTTTACATGATTATGTACGGCATAATTTATGCCCTGCTGGAAAATGATATGCGGCGCATTTTGGCCTATTCCATTATAAACCAAGTTGGTTTCATGGTGGTCGGTGCTGGCATAGGTACAGAAATGGCAATTAATGGTGCCGCCGCCCATGCCTTTACCCACATTATATATAAGGCGCTTTTGCTTATGAGTGCGGGTTCGGTCATGTACATGACCGGAGGAAAAAGAAAATGTACCGATTTGGGCGGATTGTTTCAGTCAATGCCCATAACCGCCATGGCCGGAATTATTGGGGCGTTAGCTATCTCTTCGTTCCCCTGGACCAGCGGTTTTGTTTCCAAATCCATGACCACGCAGGCGGCGGCCGATATGGGTCTCGGCTTTACCTGGTTTTGGATGATGGCCGCAAGCGCTGGCGTGTTCTTGCATGCTGGCATTAAGTTCCCGTGGTTCGTGTTTTTCCAAAAAGATAGCGGTCTAAGACCAAAAGACCCGCCATGGAACATGAAAGCGGCGATGATTTTATTTGCCTTTTTGTGCATCGCCATCGGGGTTTACCCGGACCCGCTTTACGCCATGTTACCGTTTCCGACCGAATATGCGCCCTATACATACGCTCATGTGATGGAAATGCTGCAAATTTTGCTATTTTCAGGTTTAGCGTTCTTTTTGACCTTACCGTTGATGAAGCGCACCCTGACCATAACACTTGATACCGATTGGTTTTTCCGCAAATTAGGCGTTAGCGTGGCAAGGGCCGGAACGGTCTTGGTTGGCTTATTGCTGGCCACCGTTCACCGGGTGCGCGACAAGGCGATCGGATGGGCAATAGGCACAGCATTTACCCACCATGGGCCAAAGGGGGCATTGGCAAAAAGCGCGCCAGCAGGGCTAATGGTAATGTGGACAATAATATTACTACTTGTTTAT
>JAOULV010000034.1 GCA_029881835.1 Rhodospirillaceae bacterium | reverse complement strand
GTTGATGATAAAGTTGTCGGTGGTTCAATAAACGCCGATGGCATGGTTCATATACGGGCCACATCTGTTGGCGCGCAATCAACCCTTAGCAATATTATCCGCATGATACAGGGCGCGCAGGCATCCAAGGCGCCGGTGCAAAAATTGGTCGATCAAATAGCCGCCGTTTTTGTTCCCGCTGTAGTTTTTGTTGCTGTGGCGACGTGGGCCATATGGTGGTTTATTGGGGCGGGATGGGAAGTCGGCCTGATAAATGCGGTAAGTGTTTTGGTTATTGCTTGTCCCTGTGCATTGGGGTTGGCAACGCCAACGGCAATAATGGTCGGTACCGGAAGCGCCGCCAGACATGGTATTTTGATAAAAGATGCCGAAGCATTGGAGTTAGCGCATAAGGTTGACGTTGTGGTGTTTGATAAAACCGGAACATTGACTGAAGGAAAACCCAAAGTTAGCCAAATCCACCCCGTTGGCGTTAGCGAGCTTGAGTTAATGCAAATTATGGCATCCGCACAACACGCAAGCGAGCATCCATTGGCCCGCGCCATAACCGATTACGCCAAAGAAAAAGGAATTTCCTTTAGCGAGCCTGCGGCATTTAGTGCGCTTGTCGGGCGTGGGGTTGAGGCCGAAGTCGATGGCAAAAAAGTTATCATCGGTAGCCGCCGTTTAATGGAGGAAAAAAACATAGATATTTCCGCATTTGAAATTGACGCCACAAACATTGAAAGCGCCGGGCAAGGCGTAATCTGGGCGGCGGTTGATGGCGGGCGGGGGTTTTCTTTGTTGGGTTTTGTTGGTGTTGGAGATTTTTTGCGAAAAAACAGCCAAATAGCAATCACCAAACTGAAAGAAAGTAAAATTCGCCCAATAATGCTTACGGGCGATAATAAAAGAACCGCAAGCGCGATCGCTAAATCAATTGGCCTTGAGGCGCGAGACGTTATCGCCGAAGTGCTACCGGAAGATAAGGCGGGTGAGGTCGCGCGCCTTAAAGCGGCCGGCCACACGGTAGCCATGGTTGGCGATGGGGTTAATGATGCACCCGCACTAGCCGCCGCCGATGTTGGTATAGCCATGGCCAGCGGCAGTGATGTTGCGATGCATACCGCAGGCATAACATTAATGCGATCCGATCCACAAATGGTTGGCGATGCTTTGCTTGTATCAAGGGCGACGGTTATGAAAATTAGGCAAAACTTATTTTGGGCGTTTATTTATAACCTTGTTGCATTGCCTTTGGCGGCGATGGGAATGCTAAGTCCGGTTATTGCCGGTGCGGCGATGGCAATGAGTAGCGTATCGGTTGTTACAAATTCATTATTGTTGAAACGCTGGAATGCGGGAGTAAAGAAATGAACATTGGAAGTGTAGCAAAAATATCCGGGGTTCCGGCAAAAACAATCAGGTACTATGAACAAGTGGGCTTAATTCCGCCAGCAGGCAGGGCGGCCAATGGTTATCGTGATTATGATGATAAAGATGTCGAGATTTTAAAGTTTATAAAACGTTCAAGAAGTCTTGGCTTTAGCGTTGAAGAGGTAGCAAATCTTTTGAGCTTGTGGTCTGATGGCAAGCGCACATCGGCAGATGTAAAAGCCATTGCCACCAGCCATATTAACCAAATTGAAAGCAAAATTGCCGAACTGCAATCAATTTTGGGTACTTTGAAAAACCTGAGCGCATGTTGTCATGGTGACGATCGCCCCGATTGTCCGATACTTGATGATTTGGCCGGAATCGGTGAAGCTGTGGATGAAAAACAAAAACTGAAGGCACGTAGCCGTGCGTAATAATTTCGTCTAAAATAAAAAATGAGCAAAAAAACAAAATCATCCACCAAGCGCAAAAATAACAAAACCAGCATTCCGCCAAGTATATTTTTGCCGGTTGCCGGTGTGATGGTTGTTTTGGCCGCCGTTGGCGGGTACTGGTTGGCGGGAAATGTTTTTGGCGGAAAAAGCGCATCAACCGAAAACGCCAATAGGGCCGCCTTTGCCCCGCCAATAGAAAGCAAAAACACATTTAATGCATCGCGACCCAACCCGTTTGCGCCATGGGATGCATACGAAGAAAAATTACCTAGCGATATTTATGAACCACCACACGACAGCTTATCAGATATTATTGCTGCAATAAGCAATAACCCCGATTTAGAAAACCCAAACTGGATTAAAAATTCAGTTCCTTTTACCGATTCTTCTGACGGGCCATTAATAGCAATCGTTATTGATGACATGGGTGTTGATACCGGGCGGTCAAAAAAAATATGGGAGCTTCCGCCCCCGCTTACGCTTTCATTTCTAACCTATGCCGATAATCTATCCTCGCAAACAAGCGCCGCTAAAAATGAAGGCCATGAATTAATGCTTCATATTTCCATGGAACCGAGCTCAAAAACGGTTGATGCCGGACCCAATGTTTTAATTGCAGGAACAGAAGAAAATGAACTTAGAAATTTGGTCGAGTGGGGGATGAGCAGGTTTGACGGATATATCGGGGTGAACAACCACATGGGAAGCCGCTTTACCGAAGATGAAAGTGGAATGAGGGTGGTATTGCAGGAAGTAAAAAACAAGGGATTGATGTTTCTTGATTCACGCACCAGCGCAAAAACCGTGGGGCCAATGGTTGCCGGCGCCCTTGGCGTTCCCCATCTTGAGCGCAACATATTTCTTGATAATGAACCGTCGGTTGATTCCATAAACAAACAATTGTTAGAGGTCGAAGCCCTGGCTCGGCGCCGCGGGTTTGCCATAGCCATTGGCCACCCTCGGGACGGCACCATAGAGGCGCTCGCCAAATGGCTGCCATTGGCCAAATCCAATGGGTTTAGGGTGGCTCCTTTAAGTGCAATTTTAAAAAATCGTATGGGGATTAAGGGTTAGCCCTAATTGACCTTCTGCCCGGTGGAGGGTTTAATTTTGCTATCCTCATATAACAATAAATGGCAATAATAATACAAGGTATGCGGAGATTTAAGATGGCTGATAATTCTGGAACTTACAAAGTAAATGGAATGACCTGTGGCGGTTGCGCTAAATCGGTCTCAACGGCAATACAATCCGCTTCACCAGGATCGGAAGTAAGCGTAGATCTAGATGCCAAAACGGTTTTTGTAAGCGGCGCTAACATGGATTTAGTAAAACAAGCGGTAGAAGACGCCGGGTTTGAATTTGCCGGACAGGCTTAAATTTAAGCTTGGGCACAGTTTAAGATTAACCAATTATGCAGGGTCTAATTATAATGCGTAAAACATTTTATGGTTTTTTGGTTGTTTTGGTTGCGGGGTTTGTTTTTATCAATAGCGCAAACACCCGTGCCGCTGAATTTATTGTTGAACCGCTGGATTATGATTTTCCCGGTGAAATATCAGCCGCCGCCGATGATGGTAAAAACCTTGTCATTATGTTTCATCAAAACGGCTGCCCCTATTGCGATAAAATGGTAAAGAGGGTTTTCCCCCATCCCGATGTTTCGTCCCTTTACGGTGAAAAATTTGCAATGATAAAGGTCAATGTAAAAGGCGACCTTGACGTAATTACGCCCACTGGCGAAACAAAAGCAGAAAAAGATTTTTCATCAGAAAGCCTGGTCCGGGCGACACCGGTTTTTATATTTTATGCAAAAGACGGCAAAACCGCACTGCGCCTTACCGGGTACCAAGACCCGGAAATGTTTGTTGCTGCCGGAAAATACATTTCTGAAGGCGTGTTTGAAGACGGAACCTCTTTTATAAATTATGTTCGCAACGCAGACTGAGAATAAAAAAATGAAAATAGAAATAAAAAAAATAATTTTGGCCATGGCTGTTGTTGCATCAATGATTTTTAATGGGGTTCCCGCGCTTGCCGAAATGCCGCAAACGGACGTTGATTTTATCAACCAAATGGGCGGAAATGATGCGGATAAAATTGCCGCACTTGAAGAATATTACAATCTGCACGTTTCCGAGCTTGAGGTGCAGTTGATAACCGAGCAAAACACCGGCGCTTTGTTGGGTGCCAGACGGGCTGAACGCGAAGGCGATGTGGTCGAGGCCAAGCGTTTAAATGATATGTATGAAAGCACCAAGGCATCTAAAGAAAAAATGGTTGAGGAAAATCGCCAGATACGAAAGAACCTTGGCGTAATTTCAAAAATTGAATTTTCCTTTAACCTTGTCATGGCCCCTGAAGCGCCGCAAGATATGCCACCCGTTCCTGCGGGGGCCGATGATACCCTAAAAGAACAGCTAGCATCTGTATGGCAAGACGTTTTGCTTGCCAAAAAGAATCTCAAATTCGCCAGATTTGACATGCTTGAAGGCCAAGAAAAATATAACAATGGCGTAAAAAATATTCGTATCGGCGATTTAATGCGCGCGGTAACGACGGCGGAAATCGCGATTGCGCGCTCAGCCGGTGATCTGCGCCTGGTTGTTGCCCGTATGGCGGTTGCCAGTGGCCAGCCCCTGGCCGATGCGCTGTCCGGGCTTTAAGGGATAGCTTAAGTGAAGCAAGCCGCAACCAAGATAAGCAAATTACTGTTTTTGGGGTTAATTGCGCTATTGCCCGCACGCGCCATGGCCGCGGTTGATTTGTTGCCGCTTCACGGCATGGATGAGGACGGCATTCATATTCAACCGTGGATAAACGACACCTTCAAAGACGTTCTTGACGATATGGAAACGGCAAAAATTGAAGGTAAGCGTTTATTGTATATTTACGTGCAGCAGGGGTGTAAATCGTGCAAAAAATTGCATGAAATCAATTTCCGCTACCCACAAATTGTTGATTACATAAACAAACATTTCTATGTGGTGCAGTTTAATATGCGTGGCGTGGTCACGGTTACCGATATTGATGGCAAGGAAATGGGTGAAAATGAATTCAGCGCCCGTTCGGCCGTCAACAAAACCCCGACTTTACAGTTTTTTCCAACCGATTTAAGTGCGCTCAAAGGCAAACACGGCATCAATGCCGAGGCATATCGTTTTATCGGTTACCAAAAACCGGAAATTTTCATAAATCAACTGGCCTATATACAGGGCGAGCATTTCAAGGCTGAACCAAACTTTATTAAATGGTACCAGGGCGCAACCGACCTTATATCCCTTGATCCGGTCAATGATGATAATTTGGCCATAAAATAAAACTAATTATTTTTGCGTGATAATTTTACCGCTTCTTCGGCAGAACGAATTAAGGCGCGCGCTTTGTTTCGGCTTTCTTCGAATTCGCCTTGGGGAGTGGAATCGGCCACCACCCCGCCGCCCGCTTGGGCGTAAAGGGTTCCGTCTTTTATTACCGCCGTGCGCAACGCTATGCAGCTATCCATTTCACCATCGGCACCAAAATAACCTATGCACCCGGCGTAAATACCCCGGCGTTCGGGTTCTAGCTCATCAATAATTTCCATTGCCCGCACTTTGGGCGCACCGGAAACAGTTCCCGCAGGAAAGCCCGCGAACATCGCGTCAACGGCATCGAATTTTTCGCTATCAAGCTCGCCCTCAACATTGGAAACAATATGCATAACGTGGGAATAGCGCTCAACCACGTTTCTTTCGGTTACTTTGACCGTGCCGATTTTGGCAACCCGGCCAACATCGTTGCGCCCAAGGTCAAGCAACATTAAATGTTCGGCCAGCTCTTTGGGGTCGCCTAACAGGTCTTGTTCTAGTTCTTTGTCCATTGCATCGGTTTCGCCCCGTGGCCTTGTTCCGGCAATGGGGCGGATGGTTACCTTGCCGTCGCGCACCCGGACCAGTATTTCCGGGCTGGACCCGGCAATCTGGAACGAACCAAAATCAAAAAAGAACATAAACGGTGATGGATTAACCCGGCGAAGCGCGCGGTAAAATACAAACGGATTTAGCGAAAATGGCAGGCTAAAGCGTTGCGACAGCACAACCTGAAAAATATCACCAGCTAAAATGTATTCTTTTGCCCGCTCTACCATTTGGTAAAACTTTTCAGGTTTCATATTGGAAACCGGTTCCGGCAGGTCGGCAACATCAGCAACCTTATCGTCACTGTTTTTGAATTGCTGTGCAGCGAAATCGGCAACAACATCGGCCAATCTATTTTGTGCGGCTTCAAACGCTTGTTCGGCTGAAACGTTCTTGTCGGGCCAAACCGGGGTAACGATATAGACCGTATCTTTTACGTTATCAAAAATTGCGCTTACGGTTGGGCGCAGAAATTGACCATCGGGCACACCCAACACATCGGGGTTGTTGTCGGGAATGTTTTCGGCCAGACGAACGGTATCGTATGCCATGTAACCAATTAAACCCGATGCCATTGGTGGTAGTGTATCGGGAAGCTCTATTTCCGATTGTTTTAGCAATGCGCGCAATGATGCAACCGCGCCGTTTTTTTGGCTTACCGGGCAGGGGGTAAAATTATCCGGGTTTTTGCCGGGGTTGTTATTTATTTCCGCATTGTCGCCCTTGCAACGCCAGACAAGGTCTGGCCTAACACCAATAAACGAATAGCGCCCGCGTTGCGCGCCACCTTCGACTGATTCCATCAAAAAGCTAAGCGGTTCGGATTTTGAAAGTTTTAAAAAGGCCGTTACCGGTGTATCCAAATCGGCAATCATTGTTGCCCAAACAACCTGTGATTTGCCTTGGGCGTAAACTTTCTCAAATTCACTTATGCCTGGATTTATGTCCATTGTGCTACGGTGCTTCCGGCCCTTAATTCAAGGGTTGTAAAAATATCTTCAAAAGGCCTGATCTATAATATTTTGGTTAATTTTGACGCTATGGCGCTGACGTAAAGACGCCGCCAATTGGTCAAGTATATCACCGCGCAAATCCTCAAATACCTGATCTGTGGTTTGTTTAAGCGCCGCCTCGTCATTTTCTTTGGCTTTTATTACTTTTTTCAATACCGCCACCACACTGGAACTTGTTCCAATGGCCATGTCGGCACTGCCCATGCCCATTTCAAAGGCACGGTTGACCATTTCAGCCGGAATAGCAAGCGCCAAGCCTTTACCATTACGGTCAAACGATTTGGTTGTTTCTATTTCGAAGCCAAAGTTTTTTGCCACAGAACCAATGCTTGCGCCGTCGTTTATTTTAGCAGTCATTTCTTCCGCTAATTTTTTAGCCCGCTCGGCGCTGGCTTCGGCGCTCCAGCGCATGGCGACTTCTTCTTTTACGCTTTCAAAGCTTTTTAAAGAAGGCGGGGTTATGCCGCTAAGTCTTGCCACAAAAAACCCTTTGGCGTCTTTGCTTTCTGTTAATGGGGTGTCACCATTTCCTTCAAGCGCAAATACTTGGCTAACAATTTCTAAAGCAAATGGTAATGATAATTTTTTTCCGTCCATGCCGATGCCATTAATATTGCTTTCACCATATATGGTTTTGAGACCAAGGCCGCTTGCCGTTTCTTCCAGCGTTGCCCCACTGGCAAGACCATCTTCTAGCTTGTTGGACATTTCAAAAATAGCATCAAGGGCGCGTTCAGATTTAATTTCAGCGCTTAGCTTGTCTTTTACTTCAGCAAATGACTGCTTCTTTGATGCTTCAATTTTTTCAACCAATATAACGTGCCAACCAAGAACCGTTTTTATCGGCTGGGTTGCTTTTCCTTGCTCAAGCGAAAAAACCGCCTCTTGAATTTCTGGCAATAATTGGTCTTTGTTGAAAAACCCAATATCAACCATGTCGCCATTGGCACCAACTTTAGCGGCAACATCAGATATGGGCGATCCCTTGGCAATTAAATCGCTGGCTTTTTTTGCCGCGGCTTCGTCATTAACTAAAATTTGTTTTAGTTTTCTACGCTCAGGCGTGATGAATTCGTCTTCGCGTTCATCAAAAGCTGTGCGAATTTCTTCTTCGCTTATATCCAATCCTTTGGCCACATCATCGGTATTAAGAACGATTGCCGAAAATTTGCGATATTCAGGCGACATGAAAAATTGAGAATTTTCCTGATGGAATTTTTGCAGTTCGTCATCTTTTGGTGGCGCAAGGCTGGTTATGGATGCATGGTTTATCCGCACCAAATCCAAAACGCGGGTTTCACCGTTATATTCCTGAACCATTTTTACTAACGCTGGCGGAACATCAACACCATCCCTGATGGGTGAAAGATATTGTAACCTAGCCATGCTGTGGCGAACCCGGGCAACATAAGTTTCTTCGCTAAATCCGGCGTTGCGCAACAATTGGATAAAGCGATTGCGGTCAAACTTTCCCGTTTCATCAAAAAATTCAGGTGAACGTTTTATTTCTTCAAGCACCACCTTATCGGAAACCCCAAGGCCAAGATCTTTCGCTCCTAAATCATAAAGTGCGGTGTTGGTAAGGCGTCTAACCAACGCATCGGTAATGCCAAGAATTTTTGCCTGTTCAACCGTGAATGTTTCGCCCAGCACCGGTTTTAGGCGCTCAACCTCGCGGTTTAGCTCGCTACTAAATTGTTCGGATGAAATTTCAGCATCGCCAACCGCAATGGCGGGCGCACGACCTGCGCGCGAAGAAAACACATCGCCGATGCCCCAAGCGGCAAAACTTAGGATCAACAGGCCCAGCAATGCTTTCACTACAATACCGGAGGCGGACTTTCTTAAATATTCAAGCATGAACGGATACAGCCTTAAAGATTGCGCCATTTAGACGCTGGTTTGAGAAATACTCATTTATTAAGGGAGGTCAAAACGCGCGCGCCCCCGAATTTTAGAATTGTGGCGCATAATAGAAGCGCAAATCACCACCCGCAAGCCCTGACGGTACCACTGTGAGCATTGTTTTTGTGGGTGTTTTGTCGTGCTTCGGCCCGGTTCCCACCCTTTAGAGTATATGCTTAGGCTCCGGCAATATGCTAGAAGGGCCAAAATGAAATAAACCAATGACTTTATAAATAGGGGGTTAAACCACATGACAGCCACACGCCGCACACTTATCGCCGGAAACTGGAAAATGAACGGCAAGTCCGCAGATGGGGTGGCGCTGGCAACCAGTGTCGGGGGGAAAATGAAATCAGCCGCTGGCGCATCGTTTGATATGCTGGTTTGCCCGCCATTTACCCTGATTTCCAAGGTGGGTGAGGCGATTAAGGGTTCTGGCGTAATGCTGGGCGGGCAAGATTGCCACACCAACGTTTCCGGTGCTCACACCGGCGACATTTCGGCTGAAATGCTCAAAGATATGGGCTGTGGCGCGGTTATTGTCGGCCATTCCGAGCGTCGCACCGACCACAAGGAAACGGACGAATTGGTCGCAGCTAAGGCATCGGCGGCGCACGCAGCCGGTCTTATTGCCGTAATATGCATCGGCGAAACCGAGGCCGAGCGCGATGCGGGCAAAACCCTGGATGTTAACGGCTCACAAGTGGCAGGCTCGGTTCCGGCCGGATCAAACGCCAAAAACACCGTAATCGCCTATGAACCGGTCTGGGCCATCGGCACAGGTCGGACCCCCACAAATGACGAAGTCCAAGAAGTGCACGCCTTTATTAGGGGCGAACTTGCCAAAAAAGTGGGCGCGAACGAGGCCGCTGCCATGCGCATTCTTTATGGTGGCTCAATGAAACCGGGCAACGCCAAGGAATTAATAGCCCTTGCAGACGTTGATGGCGGTCTTATTGGTGGCGCCAGCCTGAATGCGGATGATTTCTGGGCCATCGGGGAAGCGTCCAACTAGCCCCCCATTTAAGCGCCTAAAACTCAAATAATCCTAAAAAAACTGGCCAAGAGAGCTTTTTGCGGGTAAATACGGCCCCAAGAAACAAACTCCAACAGGATACATACCTATGATTACCGTTATTTTGGTTATTCATCTAATGCTGGCGATAGCGCTTATTGGCGTCGTGTTGATGCAAAAAAGCGAAGGCGGGGCATTGGGCATCGGCGGCGGCGGCGGTGGCGGCGGATTTA
>JAOULV010000279.1 GCA_029881835.1 Rhodospirillaceae bacterium | reverse complement strand
AACGGTCTTGGTTGGCTTATTGCTGGCCACCGTTCACCGGGTGCGCGACAAGGCGATCGGATGGGCAATAGGCACAGCATTTACCCACCATGGGCCAAAGGGGGCATTGGCAAAAAGCGCGCCAGCCGGGCTAATGGTAATGTGGACAATAATATTACTACTTGTTTATCTTGTGATTTACCTATTCGTCTAGATATGCAACAAAATATCCCCTACGCGACTTTACGGGACCTCCCAAAATGCCGTGTAAGCCAAAAAACTATCAACTGACTTCATGGAGGAATAAAAATATGCGTTTTCTAAAAATTGCGGCAATTTCCGCAACCGTGTTTGCGGCAACCGCTGCAACCGCCACAACCGCTTCTGCCAATGAATGTGATGCTGGCGAAATGGTTATCAAATTTTCGCACGTTGTTGCCGCTACCGGCCACCCAAAAGGTGACGCCGCAACCATGCTGGCTGATCGCATTAACAAAGAAATGAACGGCAAAGCATGCATGGAAGTTTTCCCTAACTCCACGCTTTATGATGATGACAAAGTTATGGAAGCGCTTTTGTTGGGCGACGTTCAATTGGCCGCCCCTTCGCTTTCAAAGTTTGAAGCATACACCCTTAAATACCGCGTATTTGACTTGCCGTTTATGTTTGCAAATCAAGACGCATTCACCAAATTCACCACAGGCAAAGCAGGACAAGATCTATTGGGTGCCGCTTCCGGTAGTGGATATCAAGGTCTTGGTTACTGGTTCTCGGGCATGAAGCAATTTAGTGCCAAGGTTCCTTTAATAAAGCCATCTGACGGTAATGGCCTTAAATTCCGCGTTCAGACATCTGACGTGGCCGTGGCGATGATTGAAGCCATGGGTGGCTCTGCCCAGAAACTTGCTTTTGCCGAAGTTTACGGTGCGTTGCAGACCGGTGTTGTTGATGGACAGGAAAATTCCTGGTCAAACATCTACACCAAAAAATTCTTTGAAGTGCAAGACGGCGTAACCGAAACCAACCATCAGGTTTTGGCTTATTTGTTCGTTACATCAAAAGAATGGCTTGATAGCCTGCCCGCAGATGTTCGTTCGCAGTTCTTGAAAATTTCCAACGAAGTAACCCAAGCAGCAAATGCTGCGGTTGGCGCCAAAGAAGCAATGAACCGTGAAAACGTTCTTAAAGCTGGCGGCACAATCCGTGAGTTGACCCCTGAACAACGTAAAGTTTGGGTAGATACCATGAAGCCGGTTTGGGCCAAATTTGCTGGCGATATCGGTCAAGACCTGATTGATGCGGCAAGCGCAAACTAACTTTAGTTAGCGATTGATTAAAACTTTTCCGCCCGGGTAATTGCTTATCCGGGCGGAATTGCTTTAGTATACAGGTAGCGACTCTTATTTATATTAACATCAACAATGTGTTGTTTTTAAACGGGATGACTCTATGGGACTGGTAATTGCAATAGCTGTTTTCTTGGTCCTGCTTTTTTTTGTTGAGCGGGCAAAGCCAGACCTTGTCACCCGGATTGAAGAAAATGTATTAGCTACCATTTTGGCCACCATGACGCTGGTTTCTTTTGCGCAAGTGATTGCCAGATACGGGTTTAACACCGGTTGGGGTGGCGCGCTAGAATTTACCCGTATTTTATTTGCCTGGATGATTTTATTCGGCATGAGCTACGGCATAAAAATTGGATCACACCTAGGTGTAGATGCGGTAATACGACTGCTTCCAAAAAAAGCGTTTAAAGCAACCGCGCTATTTGGTGCGCTTTGCGGCGTACTTTATGGGGCAATTTTGCTTTATGGTGATTGGCTGCAATTTTTTGGTGCCGATGCCCGCGGTGGCGCGATTGATTACTGGAACAAGTTTTTCAAAATAGGAATTGGCCTTGATGATCTGCGCTATCCAGAATGGGTGCAGGAATCATTTGGCATACAAGAACGTGTCCAGCGCTGGGTCGCTTACCTAGTTCTACCATTGGGGTTGGCACTTTTTAGCTTTCGTTGCGCCCAGGCGTTTTTCCAAATTTGGCGCGGCGATCGCGATTTAATGATTGCCGGACACGAAGCCGAAGATTTGGTTGCCGAAAACATAAGCACGTTGCGTGATTAACGGATAAAAAGGAAAAAAAATGGAACCGTTAATTCTTTTTGCCTTGGTGATGGTACTGTTGTTTTTGGGTGTTCCCATATCGGTATCGCTTGGCCTTTCCAGCCTTATTATCATTGCTTTCTTTTCAAGTGATTCTATTTCATCTGTTGCGCTACAGCTATTTACCGCTTCGCAAAATTATACTCTGCTGGCCATTCCCTTTTTCATTTTGGCGTCATCTTTTATGTCAACCGGTGGGGTGGCTAAACGAATTATTCGCTTTGCCATTGCCACCGTCGGACATTTTCGCGGTGGTCTGGCCATGGCCAGTGTACTGGCGTGCATGCTGTTTGCCGCCCTTTCTGGCTCGTCGCCGGCGACC
>JAOULV010000278.1 GCA_029881835.1 Rhodospirillaceae bacterium | reverse complement strand
GGGGCCATGCGCCATGGTTCATACCCGCCTGGCGATTGTTGACCTTGAAACCGGTGACCAGCCATTTGTTAGCAAAGACGAAAACGCAAAACAAACAGCATTAATTGCTAACGGGGAAATATACAACAACCCCGAACTTAGATCCCACATGGGTGATATTGATTTCAAAACCCGGTCTGATTGTGAGCCACCATTATATCTATATATTAAACATGGCCACCAATTTGTTGATCATCTGCGCGGAATGTATGCAATTGCAATTTGGGATGAAGCCAAAAATCGCCTTGTGCTGGCGCGCGATCCTTTCGGTATTAAGCCGCTATATTACGCCCAAACAGAAAACGCATTTGTTTTTGCATCAGAACCAAACGCAATCATTAAATCCGGTTTGCTTGATGCTAGGCTAGATACATCGGCACGTGATGAATTGCTTGAATTGCAATTTATTTGTGGGCAAAAAACCGCATTTGCCAATATATATCGTGTAATGCCGGGCGAAACGTTGATTGTCGAAAATGGCAAAATAATTGAACGTCATATTAAAAAGTCACTTCCCGCTGGCGGCCCGGTCGGTATAACCAGTGGCGAAGCATTATTCACGCTGGATAAAATTCTTAATGATAGCGTAAATGTACACCAGCGCGCAGATGTTCCTTATGGAATGTTTTTATCGGGCGGGATTGATTCATCAACTTTGTTAGCAATGATGAGCAGGCTTAACCCCAACCCGGTTGTCGCTTTTACCGCAGGGTTTCCTGGAACCGAAGCAAAAGACGAACGTGAACTTGCACGCAAATTAGCCAAAGCCGAAGGGGCAGAACATATTGAAGTGGAATTCACCGCCGATGATATGTGGGAGCTGTTACCATCAATTGCTTCGCATATGGATGACCCGGCGGCCGATTATGCATTGTTACCAACATGGAAACTTGCCGAAGCGGCTAAAAAAAACGGTATCAAGGTTGTGTTAACTGGCGAAGGCGGGGATGAATTGTTCGGCGGTTATGGCCGTTATCGCACCGCCAGAAGAATGATTTTTTCAAAAGATATGTATCGTAAAGGCATACTTGAAAACAAAAATATTCTTAAAAATTCTGACCCGGAACAAAAATGGCGACGCGAAATGGAATTGTCTGCAATTGCCAGCGCAACCCATGGCCGCACCCGCCTGCAACAGGTGCAGGCCCAAGACATAGCCACATGGCTTCCGGCTGATTTGCTGGGCAAGGTTGACCGTATGCTTATGGCCCATGGGGTCGAAGGCCGGGTACCGTTTCTTGACAGCAAAATGGCTGACTTCGCTTTTTCTCTTCCCGACGGCCTAAAGGTGCGCCGTGGGCTTGGTCACGGGCTGGGCAAATGGATTTTGCGCAAATGGCTGGAAACGGCGATGCCTGCGGCCGGGGCGTTTTCGCGCAAACGTGGATTTAGTGTCCCGGTCGGCGAATGGATAGCCACCCGGGGGGCAGATGTCGGCCGCGCGGTGGCAAAACAGGATGGAATTGCTGAAATTTGCAATCCCGATGTGGTAAGGGGTATTTATGCCGATTTTAGCCCGGCAACGGCAAAGGCAAGGTGGACCTTGCTTTTTTATGCCGTATGGCACCAGATTCACATTAACAAAAGCAAGCCCGAGGGCAGTGTTTTTGATATAATTTAATGTTATATTGTGGTGTGACATTGGACATTTACCCAACGCTAATATACTGAAATCATAAGAACATGACCGAAAATAAAGATACCCAAACCACCAGCGGAAAAATCATTCCGGGCGACCCCACTGATACCAAAGGTGACAGTGCCGGTCACGGCTTTGACAAAGTAAAATATATCGCCAACAAGTCAATTTTTGACGAGGGCGATAGGGGTGATGCCGCGTATCTTATTCTCAGCGGCAAGGTAGAAATCCGCAAAGGGGTTCACACATCCTCACCGCAAATTTTGGCAACCCTGGAAAAGGGCGAGGCCTTTGGAGAAATGGCATTGTTTGATGACAGCCCCCGCATGGCTCAAGCAATCGCCCGGTCCGACGTTATGCTTATTCGTATTTCGCGGGATGAATTTCTCAGACGGTTGGAATCGGTTGACCCGATAATGCGTACAACGGTTATGTACATGGTCAAGCGCGTGCGTGATATGGCAAATGAATTCATGCGCCGCAAAGGCATAGACTGGCAAGAATGGCGCAAAGAAGACAAGACGCCTTTTGTTAGATAATCAAAAAAAACTAGCTCTTGGGTAACAATAAACATGACATCACCAGCCAGCATTAAAATTCGCCGTCCGGACGACTGGCACGTTCATTTGCGCGATGATCAAATGCTTGCAGTGGCGGCACCTTACAGCGCAAAAGTATTTGCCCGCGCCATAGTTATGCCCAATCTAAAAAAACCAGTTGTGACCACCGCTGATGCCACCGCCTATCGCCAGCGTATTTTAAAAGCAACCGATGGCACCGGGTTTAAC
>JAOULV010000277.1 GCA_029881835.1 Rhodospirillaceae bacterium | reverse complement strand
TTTTAATATCGGATTGTCTTATGGGTTGGCAAATCTGGGTGGGCAGTCGGGCGGGTTGGTGCCAGCCGCTTTTGCATCCGTTTCCGGGGTTGATAATTCGCCTTTGTTTGAATTTTCCACAGGCGTTGCTGTGGCCATATTTTTTGCATGGGCTTTGGGCTTTGGCGCAACGTTGGCCGAGCCCGCACTTAATGCCTTAGGCATGACGGTTGAAAACCTTACTAACGGTGCCTTTAAGAAAAAGCTGCTTATGTATTCGGTTTCGCTGGGCGTAGGCTTTGGCATAGCCATTGGCGTATTTAAAATTATTTTTGTAATCCCCATAGCCTATTTATTAATCCCCGGATATGCCTTGGCGGTTATATTAACCGCGCTATCATCAGAAGAATTTGTCAACGTTGCATGGGATAGCGCGGGCGTTACCACCGGGCCTGTTACAGTACCGTTGGTACTGGCAATGGGGCTTGGTTTTGGCAATGCGGTAAACGCGGTTGAAGGGTTCGGCATTCTTTCAATGGCATCAATTTGCCCAATTCTTTCAGTGCTTTTAACGGGGCTGGGAATACAAGTATACGGAAAATGGAAAAAAATCAGGAAGCAAAAACGCAAAGATAAGCAAGCTATCGAGGTTGAGGGAGCGGTATAATGGGTGCGCGGCAAATTACGGTTTTAACCGATCTTTCTTTGATTACATGCATTGTCCAGCGTGGTGTCGCAGATACAATTACCAAGGCGGCGCGCAATGTGGGGGCCCAAGGTGCCACGGTGCATTTTGCCAAGGGTATGGGCGTGCGTGAAAGACTTGGGGTGCTTGGCGTGGCCGTGGATGTGGAAAAAGAAATTGTAAATATTGTCGTTTCAAACGATCAGGTAGAACGCGTGTTTGAAAGCATGTATTTGGCGGGCAATCTTGATACCCCGGGGATGGGCATAATGTACGTAACCCCGCTCGATAAGGCGGCAACCTATATACCGCCAGAAGTCCTTGAAAGAATGGAAAAAACCGGGGGCAAAAAATGAGCAACGCCACCCCAAAAGATGCCCTGATTACCTGCTTTCTGCCTCACGGCAAGGGCAGTGAAGCGGTAGTGGCATTGCACGAAGAAAAAAACATAAGTTCCGCCAATGTTTCAAGTGGGCGCGGTTTGGGAACGGTTGGGCGTGTAAGTTTTGGTATGTGGTCAGAGTTCGACATTCTTACGGTTATGGTTCCTAAGGAACTTGAAGAAGAAATATTTACCTACATTTATGAAACCGCCGATATGCATCGTCCGCACGGTGGGCTTATATTTAGCCACGGACTTGAGCGCACAACAGATTTTATTTTACCAAAAGATGTTGAAGAAGAAAACGCGTCTTGAGCACCAACCCCTGAACAGCGGCAGATGCTCTACACTTATTGGCCCTTGTTAGCTTTTGTCAGTATCTGTATGATGCAACTTGGGAAGAAAATTACAAAATAATGTACAAATAATTGTTGCGGGGAGAATATGGCAATGACTAACAAAGCCGTAAGCGAAAAGAATTATTCCGAAAACGCCATTGATACGGTTTCTGAAAATGCCATTGCAGATAGTTTTATAAACACCCTAGAAAAATCAGAATTCTTTCAACAAATGAACGACCTGAAGGGAAGCCTCGCAGGCATTGCGAGCGAACTTTCGGATGTCGGCGCACGCGTGAATAATCGCAACGAAGAAGTTGAAACCCTAGCCGCCCACATTATGGCCATCGAGGCCGTTTTGGCGGTTGTTTTGCGCAAGGTCCAGCTTGACCCGCAAGAGGTAAAAGCCGAGGTTGCACGCCGTTCTGAGGCATTTTCCGGCCACCCCGAAGGAAGCCCAACGGTTCAGGCTGTGGCCCAAGATATTGTCGGCGGATAAGCTCGCCAAAACACCTTAATTATCGCCAAGCACCCTACTTAATTGGCGCATCTATTCTTGTTAGAGCAAACAATGAAAATAGACCTGAAAGTTTCTCAATTAGTAGTATCGCGAATTTGTCACGATCTTGCCGGTAGCGTCAGCGCTGTTAATGCCGGGGTTGAATTGATAAACGATAACGTAGCCGCAATTGATCCGGAAGCTATGGCGTTGATTGACGCCAGCGCCAATCAATCGGTGCGCAAGCTTTCGTTCTTTCGTGTTGTGTTTGGGTCTGGCGGGGGTGTTGATGGATCAATCTCGCCCGATGAATTACATGATTTGGCGAGAAATTTTGTTGAAGGCAGCAAAATAACCATTAGCTGGCCAGAGCATTCTGACATTGGCCGTCTTACGCTAAACGAAGGAAAGGTTCTTTTGGGGCTTATTTTAATAGCTTTTGATGCCCTTCCCCGTGGCGGCGTAATTTCGCCAAGCGTGCACAACCCAGAAGGCGCAACCGGATTTGCGGTCGTGGCAAAAGGCGAAAGGGCGGCCCTAGCGCCGGAAGTCAGGGCGGCGCTGGATCCGAATATCAATATAGA
>JAOULV010000276.1 GCA_029881835.1 Rhodospirillaceae bacterium | reverse complement strand
TTTACAAGGCAACTGCCAGTAAATTATTGGGGAATGATGATTTTAACTATCGTTCCTTTGTTAGGCTCACTTTCAATTTCAAGCCTGCCGCCATGGGCCACAGCAATTTTTGATGCCAAGGTCAAACCGATACCGCAACCTTCATGAATGCGTTCAAGGTTATCATCAAGCTGGCTCATCGGGGAAATGGCCTTTTTAATTTGTTCTGCGCTCATGCCCTTGCCCGTATCGCGAACATGAAATACCAGTTCTGCATTGGTGCAGGTTGAACCCATATAAATTTTTGATCCTGCGGGTGAAAATTTAAATGCGTTATCAACCAGACAGGAAAGTGCCTTTATCGCCATCGCCCGATCAACCGATATCAGGTCATCGCCAATGCTTGGTTCGATAATTATTTGCCCCTTGGCAACACCGTTGCTGGCTTCAAAAAATTGTTTGGTGTGGGCCAACAGATCGCTTGCCATGGTACTGACCGGCACAGGGGTTAATTTATCGGCATAATCCACGGTTAGCATTAGTATGTTTTCAATTGTGGATTCCAGCCGTTTCGCAGAAATGGATATGTAATCCAAATATTCTTCGGTGCGTTCCCAATTTAACGAACCCTTTGTCGTTGCCATCAGTTCAACAAAGCCGATGATGGCGTTTAGCGGCGTTCTTAGTTCATGGCCCATCATCGAAAGGAACGATCCTTTTACGTTGTTGGCTTCGTTCAACGCCTTGCTGTTTCTAAATAGGGACGCTGAAACTTCATTGAAAGATTGTTCCAGCCGTTCGGTGAATGCGCGCCGCGCGCTTAATTTGGCAAATGTCGCCATTGCGCTATTTATGGTTTCCGTAAGATTGTCTGGCGAGATGGGTTTTGACAAAAAATCATGCGCGCCCAAGCGCAAGGCGGCAATCGCTTCATCCTTGCCGGCGTGACCGGTAAGGATAACAACCACAATGTCACGGCCTTCGCCGGCATCGGTTTTCATCTGGTTGGCCATTTCCATACCGCCCATGCCGGGCATGCGAATATCGGTCAAGACGATGCCGATATCGGGATCATTGTTGACCATATCAATTGCATCCTTGGCGTTAAGCGCTGAAATGCAATTGTAGCCATCTTCAGAAAGGTATTCGATCACCCCTTCGACAATTTCCGGCTCGTCATCAACAACCAAAACCTTTGGCGCGGGCGCACCAGCATTGGTGCCGGGGGCGAAATTGGGGCCGGTTTCCATACTGTTGTCCTTAATTCTGGCGTGCGCTTGCATATATATTTCTCCTGTAAGTGATCCTTGGTGCCGCATAAACCCGCATAGCTTGTATAGCGTATAATAGCAAACGGTATACAAAGTATAAATATTATAAATGGACTACTAAGCAATTGATTATTATCAATTATAATTGATTTGATTATTAACCCTATGAAACTTATACGAGTTTTTTTATCCACATATTGTGGGTATGCGCAAAACCGCTTGATTCCCCCGCAATATGGCCAATCCCGGGGCTGGGGGCAGGCTATTTAGCTCTATTGGTGATTTTGGCTTTATTAAAAGATATAAGTCTTAATGACCAACCTGCAAAACAGCCTTGAAATCTTGCTTGTGACCGCGCCCGGCCTAGAAGACCAATTGCGCGCCGAAGCAATTGAAAAGGGGTTTAAAAAACCCCAAACAATCACCGGTGGGGTTGTCATAAAGGGTGATTGGGCCACGGCCTGGCGGGCCAATCTTGATATTCGCGGGGCCAGCAAGGTGCTTGTGCGCATTGGCGGCTTTAAGGCGCGTAATTTTTCCCAACTGGAACACAACCTGCACGGTTTTCCTTGGGATGAAATCTTGCGCGCAGGTGTGCCCGTGCGCATTGATGCGTCTTGTAAAAAATCGCGCATTTACCACACTGGCGCTGTGATTGAACGCATGGAAAACGCGTTAAAAAATAGCATGCGGGTAAAAATATCGCCTGCGGCCGAGGTCGCAATCAAGGCGCGCATAGAAAATGATTTTTGCACCATAAGCATAGATACCTCAGGGGAAATGCTGCACAAGCGCGGGCACAAAGAAGCGGTCAGCAAGGCCCCCATGCGCGAAAATCTGGCGGCACTTATTTTGCGCCAATGTGGCTACAGTGGGAAAGAACCTGTTTTAGACCCGATGTGCGGATCGGGCACATTTGTGATTGAGGCCGCAGAAATTGCCGCAAGCCTATATCCCGGCAGGTCACGCCATTTCGCGTTTGAACATTTAAAAACCTTTGACGAAGTTAAGTGGCAGGAACTGCGCAACCGAACAAACAATAAAATTACCAATTTGAAATTTTACGGCAGCGACCAAGACCCCGGCGCAATCAGGATGGGCACAGAAAATGCACAAAGGGCAGGCGTGTCAGGAATGACCGAATTCAAACAGTTACCCGTGAGCGAAATATTACCGCCAGATGGCCCATCCGGTCTGGTTATTGTTAACCCGCCATAT
>JAOULV010000275.1 GCA_029881835.1 Rhodospirillaceae bacterium | reverse complement strand
AATCTCTTGAAGGTGCCGGCGACCCTAGGCGCGGCGGTGTTAATATTACCGTTTGATTGTTTGGTTTGGGGGAGCATTAATCCCCGCTCGCCCTTATTCGTCTTTGGGCAGGCGGTGGCGGTATTCCAAATAGACCAGTGTTTTATCTGCCATCGCCAGACAGTTTGCCAGCTTGGTGCACGGCATACCGTCATCGCAGGCACTACGTTCGGCAATTGAACCCATATGGTGGGCGGTGCAAAGAGAGCGCGCAAAAACCCCCCTGATTGACTGTCCCGCTAGCGGGGCATCAAGATCGGGCAATGTTTCTATGGTTTCAGCCTGTTTGGGCGTTCCGAGCGTATTGGACGCGTCTTCGCGTATTTCCGGCTCTGCCCCGTTAAGCTTATGTTTCATTATTGCGGATACTCCATGCTCTGTCGGGTTTTGGCATAAAAACAGCTAATAACCTGCCAAATAGGTGTTGGCCGACCCCTCCAGAGCATAAATTTTTGGGTTCTTTTGCCCCTACAAAAGAAAGTATTGTGGCTAAACATCAAAAATTGGTTAACTGTTGGCAAGGCATAATTTGAAAGCCATAGCTACCTTGGGATTTATGCTGTAAATTAACAGTACAGATTGTGGAAATAGGGGAAAAATAGTGTCCGAATCAGATATCGATTCGCTAAAGCATATAAGGCTTTTGGCCGAACTGGACGATAACGAACTGGCGGTGGTTGAAAAAAATTGCCGTTGGAAAGTTTATGATGCCAGCGAACAGATAATTGACCAGCATTCAGATTCCCGCGACATTTTTTTTGTCGTTGATGGCAGGGTGCGGGTGGTCAACTATTCGCTGTCGGGGCGCGAAATAACATTTGATGATCTTGACCCCGGTAGTCATTTCGGTGAGCTAGCGGCGATTGACGGCCTGCCCCGATCGGCCAGCGTGATGGCTTTGGATAAAGCCAATATTGCATCGCTTCCGGCAGAACAGTTCCAGGCGATAATATTAGAACACCCGACAATCGCCCTGAAGCTAATGAAGCATCTGGCCCACTTGGTTCGCACCTCAACCACACGCATCATGGATTTGAGCACCCTTGGGGCCAATAACCGAATTCACGCCGATCTTCTGCGTATGGGCCGCAAAGTGGCAGGCGACGGCGAACAAGCCGTAATTAGCCCAATTCCGGTGCACAGCGATATAGCCTCGCGCGTCAGCACCACGCGCGAAACCGTTGCCAGGGTCATGAACGACCTTGCCCGCAAAGGCATTGTTGAGCGGCAAAAGGATTCCCTAGTAATCAAAAACCTAGACGTTCTTGAAGAAATGGTCGAAGACGTCCGCGGCGAATAACCTTAAAAAATATCCCTTTGATTCCAGCCATATAAGAAAAAACCGCGCAGGCTTTGGCTGGGGCTGTGTGCTTCATCACAGCCATTTTTAAGGTGTCGTGACACACTATAATCATTGGCGGGATAAGCTATTTTAGCCTTCTTTCCGCCACAGGATATTCCGGTCTACATAAGGGAGAATGATTAAATGAACCGACTTAAAGCCATCAAAGCCATAGGATTGATTGCGTCACTAGCACTTATGTCGCTTGGCTTTATTGCACCAGCCGGCGCCGGGTCGTTGCCCGGGTTTTAATCAACCTTTGAATTTCGGTATTTCCTAGTTTTCCTAATCCCAAACTTGGCCGTCACGGCAGTGGCGGCCACTTTTTATCCGTATTCCCAGCCCTGATGTCCGAACCACGCTCAAAGGTGGCTAATCGGCGTCAATGTTGTCCTGAAAATGGGCAAAAACTGGGACCTTTTTGCGTTTTGACGGTTTGACTTGGCGGTGGTAATGCGACATCATCTGAGAGCTTTGACTGGACACGGGGTCCAATAAAACTGTAAAAAACTTGCTATATTGATCTGTGGTCATTACATGCTTTGTTATAGCAAGGTTGCAGCAAGCATATAAAATGACCGGTCGTCACCTAAAGGATACAAAATGTCTAAAACAATCATGATCGTTGAAGATAACGAACTAAACATGAAGCTCTTCAATGACCTATTGCAGGCGCATGGCTATCAGACAGTACAAACCGTCGATGGCAGGGATGCGCTAAGCCTGGCAAGGGAACACAACCCCGACCTTATTTTGATGGACATCCAATTGCCCGAAATTTCCGGCCTTGAAATAACCAAAATGCTCAAGGCCGATGATGACCTAAAACATATTCCGGTTATTGCCGTTACCGCTTTTGCTATGAAGGGTGATGAGGAAAAAATACGCGAAGGCGGATGTGAAGGCTATATCGCCAAGCCGATTTCCGTTCCAAATTTTCTGGAAACTATTTCTAAGTTTCTTGGCTAAATTAGATAATCGTCAATAAACAACAATAAAGGCCGCACCTATTTTAAGATGCGGCCTTAATTATTTAGTGCGACAGGGTGCGCACCAGATTATTTAATTTTGGCTTCCTTGAAAATAACGTGTTTGCGCACAAC
>JAOULV010000274.1 GCA_029881835.1 Rhodospirillaceae bacterium | reverse complement strand
CGATAGCTACACCACCGATGCGGCTGGGGCGGTAGTTGATGCCGATTTGGTGGTTTTGTGCGTACCATTGGGATCCATGGCAACGCTGGGCAAAGCCATTGGCAAAAACCTTAAACAAGGGGCAATCGTAAGCGATGCCGGTTCATCCAAAGCATCTGTTATTCGCGATTTGGCCGGTGCATTGCCAGACGGCGTGCATTTGGTTCCCGCCCATCCGGTTGCGGGTACCGAATTTTCCGGGCCGGAAGCAGGTTATGCATCATTGTTTGAAGATCACTGGTGTGTGCTAACACCCGAACCAGATACGGATAAACAGGCGGTGGCAAAGGTTCGTGCCTTGTGGGAAGCCTGCGGTATGCGGGTCGAAGAAATGGACGCCAGCCACCATGACCGGGTGTTAGCCATAACATCGCACCTGCCACAACTTATTGCCTACACCATTGTCGGCACCGCAACCGACATGGAAGACGATTCCAAACGTGAAGTTATGAAATATTCCGCCGGTGGCTTTCGTGACTTTACCCGCATTGCCGCATCGGACCCTGTAATGTGGCGCGATGTGTGCCTTAATAACAAAGATGCAATTCTTGATATACTGGGGCGCTTTAGCGAAGATTTGAGCTCACTACAACGTGCCATTCGTCGGGATGAAGGTGATTATCTGGAAAACCTGTTTGCCCGGACACGTGAAATTCGCCGGGGTATTATTGAAATGGGTCAAGACAAACCCGACATAAAACCCGAAGACGAAAAATAAACTCAAAAATTTCGATTTTATTTTATTGCCAATTTATCTCGGGCAATTGGCCTATGCCTATGGGGCCCAGGTAAACAACCCTGTCTTTGATTTCCACCCCAAGGTTTAAAAATGACCTGCCGTCACTGGTTTTTTGTGAAAGGGCGGCTAGGGTCATCTTTGCGACTACCGCATCGCCGTCGCGGATTAAACCTAAATCCCTAAAGCGGTTTATGGTTGGCAATAAACCAATTACTTTTGCGCTCATTCGCCCTGCGGGTTGCAAGTTTTCATCCAAAAAAATATTTCCCCCGCCTGAAAACCCTAGTGGCTGCCCATGAATGGTCAGATTATCAACAAACACCCTGCCGCCGCCATCGCGCCAACCGCTAAGCGTTGCCATGGGGTCAGTGTTAATAACAAGCGGGCCGGAAATTCTGAAAGCAAAGTCGGCAGATTGAATGTGATTGGAAATGGGCATGGTATCAGCCCACGGCAAAACCATGTTTGCTGTATTCGCGGCTATTGTTATGGCCACGTCTTTTGCTTGGGCTTGGGGTTTTGTATTTGCGCTTAAATTTATTTCATCGGCCGAAAACAATGCGGATTTCGGTGCGCTTGCGCCATGCGTGGTGATGGTTCCGGCAAAATTGGGTTTTGTAATTTTCAGATTTATTGAATCAAATAATAATTTTCCCGGATTAAGCAAAAGATCAAGCTTTTCGATTTTTCCACTGAAATTATAATCAGCGTCAATGGTGCTTGCGCTAATGCTGGTTTTGCCTTCCATCGTTATTTGGGCTTGCCACGGTGTCCACGGTTTTATGTTGATGGTCAGACTGTCCATGTTCCACAAAACATTATATGGCTGAACGGTTTTTAATTGTGGTTTGTCATAATTTATTATAACCCGCGAAGGATACCCGCTTAGGGATACATTTTCGTAAGAAAAGTCATTGCCATATTGGTTTTGTGCCGCAGTCCATTTGGAAATTTCTTTTTTGCTAATGGTCGCAACCGCATACCACAAAGCCGACCATAGGCCGACCACCACAATGGTGCTAAACAGCAACACTATTGAAGCATTGAAAATTTGCAGTGATTTGGGTTTTTTGTAATTTAACGAGGGATGATTAAACTCGTCAAAATTATATTTATTAGGCAAACAAAACCCCTTTCATTCACGCGCATGGCCAATATATACCATATATAAATGGCTTCACCAGCGGTGGGCCCGTAGGTGAGTGCTTGTTGTTGCCCCATAACAAGATTAGCATGGTGTTCATGGTAAAAAACAAAAAAGCTATAAAAAAACCCGGTGGTGATGAATTTTGGGTGTTCGGATATGGCTCGCTTATCTGGAACCCAGGGTTCCATTTTGTTGAAAAGATGCAAGCCAAAATTTTTGGATATCATCGCTGTCTTTGCGTAGCTTCAACCACATATCGCGGCACGGCAGAAAACCCGGGCCTGGTTTTGGGGCTAGACCGCGGCGGGTCAACCACCGGCATGGCCTTTCGCGTGGCCAAAGAACACGTCAATGATGTGCTTGCCTACCTTGAAGACCGCGAGCAAATAACCAAAATATATTGCCCGCATTTCGCCAAAGCCCACCTAATCGACGGGCGAACGGTCAGGGCCTATACTTTTATTGCCAGGCACGACCACGAACAATACGCGGGACCCATGAGCATGGAAAAATGCGCAAAAATGGTGGCCGCAGGGGTGGGTGAAAAAGGAAGCTCGCTTGAATA
>JAOULV010000033.1 GCA_029881835.1 Rhodospirillaceae bacterium | reverse complement strand
CTATTCCACCTTTGCCGAACAACAATGCGCAGTCGGTGGGGCAGTCATCAATTTTATCATCGGAAATAATTGTTATTTCCGCATTAATGCCCGATCGTTTGATAAAATTATAACTGGCGCGCCCTTCGCGGCCATAGCCCCAAATGGCAATGGATTTAGCCTCAGCCAATTGCATCATTAAACGCCCCCTTAAAACGCGCCGGGACATTGTCTGTTTTGTCCGGGGTCAAGGCATCATCAAACGCCTTGCCCAACCTTTCTTCTCCGCCCGCCATTTCGGGGGAAATCGCCTTTATTACAGCCGTTTCAGCCCATTCTGGTTTTGCTGCTATGGAGTTAAAGGCGGCACCCGATTCAAGTATTTCGCCCACACATTCCCACGGCTTGTGGCCCTTTAGGCCCAACAATTCGCGAAAGCCATCAATCTGGCTGGCATCATCTAGCATGTCTTTGCCAAAAATTTTTATTAATCGCCGCTTTTCCATAAACGGGGCCAACACCAAAAAAACAAACCGGCATTTGGGGCAATCGCAACACCAGCGTTTATCAACCATAGCATCATCAATGCGGTATGATTTATTGCATGATGTAAATACATCATCATATCGGCTTTCAGTCGCAAACATTTTTGCAATATGTAGCTCTGATAGCGGGCGTAAAAATGAAAAATAATCAATCCCGCTTGCAATATGGCTTTTGATAAAGCCCGAAATTGCATTTTCAAATTCTAATGATTTGCTGAATTGGTGGTTTACTATGCGCCCTTCCCATTCGGTGTTGCCTTCGCTGGCAGAACGTTCGTTAGAAAAGGCAATTCCATCATAGCCGTGCCATATTGCTGCTATAACCAAAATTAAACTAACAATGGCGGTTATGGGAACGTGACCGTTAAGTGCGCCTTGTTCGTTAAGTTTAAGCAATTGCCTATCAATTTTGCGCTCGATAAACATTGCCTCAATGTTGCTATTATTTATGCAGGCGACTATCGGCCCGGCACGGTTGACGGCGCAAAGGGTTATGTCTTGCTTGCCCCGGCGCAATGCTTCAACCGTTACTAATGAATCCTTCCCCCCGCCGACTGGAACAAGCGTTTTATTGCTGGGCGAAACATTGCCCGCGGTTGGCGCTTTGCCCCCACGGGGAAATTTTATTTTGTTTTTTAATTTTACTTGGTTACGAAAAGCAAATTCACCCAAACCATTAAAATAAAGATTTTCAAAAAAATCTGCACTGGCATCGTCTAGCGCGCCGTCATTTATTTCTATTATTTCTGGGATATATGCTTTGTAATAGCTAATGCCTGCGGTCAAATGCAGTGCACGAAATGCATTTGCCAGCGCGGTTTGCTCTGCGCCAGAAAGTTTGTGTTTGCTTGGGCCAAATATTACGGTTTCAGAAAAATCGCAAACACCGGGGTAGGAATAATCCAACAGCAATGTTCCCGTAGCCGCATCAAAGCTATGGTTTGTGAATACAAATTTTTCCGGACGGTTTGTCATTTTTTCCAATTTATTCGTTTGTACGTTTAACTGTAGTTCTTAAGAAATTATATCGATAACCTGTTTTAAAATTTTTTCGTGAAATTCAAATTCAATTCCATCAACTGTGTCTTTGGGTTTCCCCGCCATGCCGTCAACGCTGGGCCCATGTTGGTTGATATGGCGTAGCATTTCCAGTTCCTTTTCAGGGCTTAGGGTCGCCGTTAATTCAACCCTTTTTTGTGGCAATAAAGTGGCCATTGCCGCCAACAAACCCCATGCCCCCCAGTTTGAAACCCCGGCAACAATCAGGTGTTTTGCCGGCGTACGACAGGCAATGGTTGATCCGTTTTTTATGTTTTTGGATATTATTTCTTTATCCAGCGCCCCCATACCAATTTCATTGCCGCCATCACCGATGGCGATAGTATCCCATGGCCCGCCCAAGAAAAGTTCATCCAATGGGGCGGTGTGCGCGGAAATATCATCACCTCTGGCGTTGCGCGGTTTGCCGTCATGGCTCAGGCCGCAACGTTCAATTGATATGGCGTGGGTGATGCCTGCATCTTGCCAAGCGGCAATTACACCTTCCATGCTTGTGCCGTTGCCGCCCGGTTTGTGTTGGACAACATCAATTGGCACGTTTGCGCCTGATGCCGCAACCGTTGCCCGCAACGCGCTTTCGCACAGGGTATCGGTTGTAATGCGAACGGCAAAACCAGCACCAACAAAGCCCGCAACCATGTGGGCGGTGCCGACCAGACCATCATTTTCAGCCGCTGGTGGGGTCGCGTGGGGGATAAAAAATCCTGTAATAATGCCGATTTTGGGCGCGGGGTTGTTAGTGATTGATTTTGCCGCCGCCAAAAGACCACCACTGGCCATGGCCGCAAGCTCATCGATTGAGCGCCCGACATCTGTGGCTATGGCTTTTTCTATATGGGCGATAAGGTCTGTGTTCATGGGTTGCACTATAAAATAAGTATTTCTTTATCGCCATAAGGTCATTTGCGCCGTTTGCCGCCCTTCTTAAGCGCCCTTGAACAGTTTTGCGTAATAGACCATGCTATACTTAACGCGGTTTCAATAGTTTTAGCGAGGGTTTAAGTGGACGCATATCTCGATCCTGCCAATATTGAAAAAACCATTCGTGGGTTTATTGCCTGGCTTCAGGGTGATGTTTTTGTGCTCACAACCGCCATCCAGCTTGCAATTGTGGTTATTGCCTATATTCCGGCGCACTTTGTTTCTTCCCCGCTTGAAAATGTTTTAGAAAAAATAATTGCCGCATCGTGGGCAGATAAAATTCGCGCCAAGCTAAGGCAGATATTGCGCCCAATGGTTCAACCGTTGGTGTGGCTAATACTGTTGGCGGCTTCGCGTTTTGCTGCTGAAAGCTTCGGCCTGAATTTTGGTATTTTAGCCATTGGTACCAGCTTGCTTACCGCATGGATTGTAATCAGGGTCGGCATAAATTTTATTGCCGATCCGTGGTGGTCGCGCGCCATGGCGCTGTTTGTGTGGACAGTTGCCGCCCTTGATATTGTTAACTTGCTCGATCCGACAGTTGCATTTTTGGATGCTTTTGCCGTTGACATAGGTGATGCACATATTTCGCTGTTGGGCGTAATAAAAATGATTATGGCGTTGGTGGCATTTTTGTGGATTGCCAACGTTCTTTCGCGAACAACGGAAAAACGTTTAGCAAAAATTTCTCACTTAACGCCATCGCAACAGGTTTTGTTTGGCAAGCTTACCCGGGTTGTGCTTATTGGTCTTGCCATACTGGTGGCCATTAATTCGGTTGGAATTGACCTGACTGCACTTGCGGTATTTTCCGGTGCTGTTGGTCTTGGTGTTGGTTTTGGTCTGCAAAAGGTTGTTTCTAACCTTATTTCCGGCGTGATTTTATTGATGGATAGGTCGGTAAAACCGGGTGATGTTATTGCCATTAACAATACTTACGGCTGGATAAATGCAATTGGTGCACGTTACGTTTCGGTTATAACCCGCGACGGAATAGAGCACCTTATTCCCAATGAAGAACTAATCTCGCGCCCGGTGGAAAACTGGTCTTATTCAAACCGTATGGTGCGCCAGCGCTTGCCCATTGGGGTTTCGTATGACAGTGATATTAAAAAAGCGATGGCATTGGCAGAACAAGCGGCGGGCGAATTTGAACGCATCAAACCGCAGCCCGAACCAAAATGTTTGTTAAAAGGCTTTGGCGATAGCTCGGTTGATCTTGAGCTTAGAATATGGATCGAAGATGCAGAAAAAGGTTTATCCAATATCAAAAGCGATATTTACATTCGTATCTGGGATTTGTTTCATGAAAACGGTATCGAATTCCCCTATCCCCACCGTGATATACAGGTCAAGAACGCAATTCCGGTGCGCCTAGAGCGTGAATAAATACTGCTGGTTGGCGCATGGTGGTGTTTTTGTCGCCCGTCACAGAAAAGTGATAAAATATCCATTATTTTTAAGGGGTAAACATTAGGGGTAGTTTCTTAATGTATTGACGAAGCATCTCAATTCGGGCGATAACAACACTATTGAATAGGCCGAAAAACAAGGCTTTTTATAACCGGAAAACCCCGGACATATTAGTTTAGTGCTCATAAAACCGTGGCGGAAACGCGAAAGCTTAAACCCCACCTCAGGAGCCTATTTCAAGTGAGCGATATTTCGCAAATAATTAAAGACGAAAATGAATTAACCAGCAGAATAAAATCTGCTCGCGCATCTATGTGGGCGGTTGGTGGTTTCAGCTTTGTCGTCAACATGCTGATGTTGACCATTTCCATTTACATGATGCAGGTGTTTGACCGCGTTCTTACCAGCCGTAGCACCGAAACTTTGCTTTATCTTTCCATCATTGCCGTGGGCGCGGTTTTGATTATGGCTTTGCTTGAATATATCCGTTCACGAATAATGCAAACAATTGGCGTGTGGCTAGATCGTTCGCTGGCACATTCAGGTTTTGAACGCGCGGTTGAATCCGAACTTGCGGCAACAGGTGCGCGCACGCAAATACTACGCGATCAAAGCGAGATTAGAAATTTTCTTTCAAGCCCGGCAATGCTTACCATTTTTGATGTTCCGTGGGTTCCGGTTTATCTGGCGTTTGTTTACATGCTGCATGGTTCGTTGGGCAATATCGCGCTTGGTGGTGCAGTAGTGCTGTTTATTTTCGCTTTTTTAAATGATGCGACGACATCTAATCTTATGCGTGAATCTGGTAAGCGTCAGGCAAAAAACATGGGCGATGCTTCCACGGTTGTACTTAATGCCGAAGCAATTGATGCGTTGGGTATGAAAGAGCGCATGGCCACCCGCTTTACCGGAGAAAACGATAAATCGCTTGCCGATTTATCATCCGCCAGCGCGCGTTCGTCCATGTTGCTTGCGGGGTCGAAATTTTTTCGTCTTGCTTTGCAGATTGCGCTTTTGGGAACCGGTGCTTATTTGGTTTTAAAAAATGAAATCAGCCCCGGTGCAATTATCGCCGCATCAATTATTGCGTCGCGCGCATTGGCCCCGCTTGAGCAATCGATTGGTTCGTGGAAGCAAGGGGTTGGTGCTTTTGCATCTTATAAGCGCCTTGGGGTTTTTCATTCGGCCCCGCGCCATCGCCATGGCGGAACGGTGCTTCCCCGTCCCGAAGGCGAGCTTAAGGTTGAAAACATTTCGTACATTCCGCCGGGGGCCGAGCGTGCGGTTATTTCCAAATTGGCATTTCAGCTAAAGCCCGGTGAAATGTTGGGCGTTGCCGGCCCTTCGGCATCGGGCAAAACAACGCTGGCACGTTTGCTGGTGGGGGTGGCTGGTGCACAAGTGGGCAAAGTCCGCCTTGATGGGGCGGATGTCTTTACCTGGCCAAGCGAAGACCTTGGGCGTTATATCGGATACTTGCCCCAAGACATCGAGCTTTTTTCCGGAAGCGTGAAAGAAAACATAGCACGCTTTTCCGATGTTAGCGATGAAGAGGTTATAAATGCCGCCCGTCAGGCGGGTGCACACGAAATGATTTTACGTTTGCCCAAAGGTTACGATACCCAAATCGGCGATAGCGGAAAATTACTGGCCGGCGGGCAACGCCAACGCATCGCCTTGGCCCGCGCCCTGTTGGGCGATGTGCGCTTTGTGGTGCTGGACGAGCCCAATGCCAACCTTGATTCCGAAGGCGATCAGGCATTGGCGCAAGCCTTAAGCCATTTAAAAGCGCGCGGCATTACCACCGTGGTGCTTGGCCACCGTATGCCGTTTGTTGAAATGGTTGATAAAATGCTGGTCTTAAAAGAAGGGCAAATGGTCATGTTTGGCCCACGGGAAAAAGTAATTGAAAAATTACGCGAACTTGACCTTGCTCGGACAAGCCCGGTTGCCGAGCCGGTTAACAAAAAACAAAATAACAAAGGGGCGGACAAATGAACGCACCAAGCCAACTTGGCGGTTTTGTAAAACGCGCAATTGAAATAGCGCTGTCATTGCGCGCGCGGGCATTAGAGGCTTTTCCGGTAACAAGCATGTTACCCGCAGGCGATATTGCCGAACGCCCACCCGTTGGTAAATTAATATATGCAGGCAGCGCAATTGTTGTGGTCGGAGTTGTCGGGTTTTTCTTGTGGTCGGTGAGCGCCGCAATATCAAGCGCGGCAATAGCGCCCGGTGTTGTGCAGGTTGATAGCAACCGCAAAACCATTCAACACGTCGATGGCGGAATTATTGCCAAGCTAATGGTTAAAGAAGGCGATAATGTAAAAGCCGGTCAAGTTATGTTGGAATTGGATGGGGCCGAAGTAAAAACCCAAAGCGAACTTTTGGAAAGTCGCTTAATAAGCCTGCTGGCCCAGGAATCGCGCCTGCTTTCGGAACAGGCAGATAAAAGCGAAATTACCTGGCTTGCGGCCCTTTCGCAGTTTGCCGGAAGGCCGGGATACAATGAGGCCATTTCCGGGCAAACGCGCATATTCAAAAGCCGTTCGCGCGCCGATGTCGGCGAGGTAAGTTTGCGTGAAAGCCGCATTTCACAAACCAAGGGACAAATACAATCCCTTGGCCGTCAGGTTGAAACCGCGACCCGCGAATTAAAAAGCTTACAAGAAGACCTTAAGCGAAGCGAAAAATTACTGGAAGAAGGTTACGCCACCGCCACCCAGGTGCAATCATTGCGCCGGGACGAAGCCCAAATGCAGCTTCGCATTGACGAAATGAAAGGCCGGATAGACACCGCAACCAAGGAAATATCGGCAGGCGAAATATCAATAGGCAATATTGAAACCGCACGAATTAAAGAAATAGACGAAGAAATGCGCACCGTTCAACCCGAACGCGCCGACGCCCTTGAGAAATACACCCTAAACCAGCTTCGCCTAGAGCGTCTTAACGTGGTCTCACCCGTAACGGGCCGGGTTCTTAATTTGAAATATTTATCCGCCGGCGGGGTTATTCCACCGGGTGGCGCCATTTTAGATGTGGTGCCGGAAAATGACTTGCTGGTTGTTGAGGCCAGAATAAACCCGCTTGATATTGATGTGGTGCGCCCCGGTCTTGGGGCCGAAATAAGGCTATCGGCGCTCAAAGCCCGAACCACGCCCAGCCTTAAGGGGGTGGTGGTTAATGTTTCTGCCGATGCCCTTTCTGATAAGCAAACCGGCCAGCCATATTATCTGGCCCGGGTCGAGATTTCACCGGGCGAGCTTGAACTTATTGATGCCAAACAGCTTTACCCCGGCATGCCAGCCGAAGTGGTGATAGTAACCGGTGAACACACTTTCCTTGAATATCTATTGTCCCCGCTTGAAGATAGCTTTGGCCGCGCTTTCCGCGAGCAGTAAATCTTTCTAAGAAAAACCTCAAAATAAAGATAATCACCGGGTACCATTATCGCCGGATTTCGGGTAAGAATCCCCACCACCTGATTCTGCCACTTAATTAAACCCACAAACAAAACAAAGCGAAAGAAAATGGGCAAACGTAAAAAGAACCAAGCCACTCGCGGAACTTATAAAAAGATATTCGATTTTTTTAATGCACCGGTAATGCAGGTTGATTGTGGGGCAAAGTGCGCACCGTTAAACGGTGGCGAACCGGTTTGTTGTTCGGCCGAAAATGCAATTCCTGTTGTGCAAATGTCGGAATGGAAAGTTTTGCGTTCACGTACCGATATGTGGAGAGGCTTCATTCCGGTTGATGCCGCCAGCAGAAAAATTGTCGAAGAATTAGATTCCACCTGCAAAGCGATTGAATGCAATGGTGCGCGCAACTGCGAGCGCGACAACCGTTCACTGGCTTGCCGGACATTTCCTTTCTTTCCCTATATTGATAAAGACGGCGACATAATAGGGCTTTCTTATTATTGGGATTTCGAAGACCGCTGTTGGGTAATAAGCAACATGGCATTGGTTGAGCAAGATTTTATAGACGAATTTATAAAAGCCTATGAGATATTGTTTGAAAATGACCCCGGCGAATACGAAGTTTTTTGCGATCATTCGGCATCGATGCGCAGGGTGTTTTCCCGTTGGAAAAGACCGTTTGCGGTAATCGGGCGTGATGGTGATTATTTCAAGGTCATGCCAAAAGGGGCGGGCATGAAAAAAATAAAAGAAAAAGACCTACCCAAGTTCGATCCGTTTACATCGAAAAAAGCATTTGATAAAGCCGTGCGTGAAGCCCAGGAAGAAGCAGAAAAATAATCGCACCTTAGGCGCTGATTATTCTTTTTTCGCTCAACGAATTGTCGGAAATATTTTTGTTATCATTTGGATTGTCATTTTTTGCCGCATTCGCAGATTTGGCGACAGGTTTTATGCCGGCACGTTTTACGAACGGTTTCATTTTCATGTCGCTTTTTAAGATATGGGAAAACAGCCATTCGTGAATAAAATCAGAAACCTTGTGGCCCATAACATTAACGTAGCTTCCACCCGTGGGGCGGCTTTCTTCGATTAGTTTTTCCAGCTTGGCGGAAAGGCGCTGATGTTCGGTAAAATGGATATCGCGATCGGGGTATTTTATTATCCGCTGCAATTCTTCTTCGCGGCGGAAATGATCATGGGCCGCACCTTGCAGGTCTTCCAATATTGCAACCAATTCTTCCGCCGATTGGAAATCACCCACCTTGGCCAAAAAACGGTTAATGATTTCAATAATATGTTTGTGATCGGCATCAATGGCGTCGCCATCGATTGTCAGCCTATCGTCCCATGAAATCAGATTTTTCATTTATTTAAATACTCCGCCAGAAATAAGACCGCCCGCGGGCCGTCCCATCACGGAGAATTTACATAGATTTTGCTGACAATAGCCTGACAAGCGACTTAAATGAAAAAAAATTGTTTATTTTCAATTGGTTAAATTTTATGGTAAAAAACACAAGAAAATAATCGGTATGGAAAAATTGGGTATATGCGCATACTATGGCAATCTGTAATTTGGGGTTAAAGATAGACTAAACGGGCGAAAAGTCCGAAAAAACAAACAAAAAATCTGCCATAAGCGTTTTTGCCAAAGGAAATAAAAAAGGCAATAAAAAAGGGCTCTCCGGGGGGAGAACAGTTATGACAAAGAAAATTTCGGCAATATTTATATTGCTGTTTGCGTTTGCCTTTAGTTTTGATGGGGCGTTAGCCGCTGATAAAATATACTTAAGTTCCGGCATCCGCGATCCGTTTACCACCGCTGACAAAAATGGTTTTATCGACCAGATCGTGCGCGAGGTATTTTCCCGAATAGGGATTGAAGCGGAAGTCATCGTTTATCAAGATTCCGCCAAATCATTGGCCAACGCCAATTCCGGCATTGATGACGGGGCCGCCCTTAGGATAAAGGGCATAGAAAAAAAACTCACAAATCTGGTTATGGTTCCGGAAAAATTGATGGATAACGACTTTGTCGCTTATTCATTGGGGATGGGGGCCATGATAACCGACTGGCAATCGTTGAAAAAATATAAAACCCAATACATCGAAGGTTGGCAGATTTTTAAAAACAACACCCAAGACCACCCACAGGTTAGCGCGGTCAAAACCCCGCAAGAAATGTTTGATAATTTATCCCAATTGAAAACCGAAGTAATATTGTATGAACGCTGGCAGGGGTTGTGGCGGGCGCGGGAAATGGGGGTAAAGCTAAAATCACACGAACCGCCATTGGTATCGGTAGAAATGTTTATATATTTGAATAATAAACATAAAAATAAAGCCATTCCAGCGGCAATGGCCCTTATAGAAATGAAAAAAGACGGAACCTACGAAAGAATATATAACAAAACATTGGGTATATTAAAATAAGTGGTTCCGGGGGTTCGCCTAATTGCAAAATAAGTCATTTTTTTCATCAAACCATATACTCATTACCGTGGCGGCCCTTGTCGTCAGCTTTGTCGTGTTTGCGTTGGTTCATCGCATGGAAGCCCGCGAAGTAGAAGATAATTTTTATAACGCCACCAATACTTATAATTCCCTACTAGAAGGCAGAATAAGTGACGTAAAAATATCGCTTGATACGGTCGCCCATTCGGTTGAGGTCGAA
>JAOULV010000273.1 GCA_029881835.1 Rhodospirillaceae bacterium | reverse complement strand
CTAATGCTGGCGATAGCGCTTATTGGCGTCGTGTTGATGCAAAAAAGCGAAGGCGGGGCATTGGGCATCGGCGGCGGCGGCGGTGGCGGCGGCGGATTTATGACTGCACGCGGAACCGCAAACTTGCTAACGCGCACCACCGGTATTTTGGCCGCCCTTTTTATGGTCACATCAATTGTATTGGCAATTTTAAGCGGCGCCGGACAGGAACGCACATCCATATTGGATAACCCTGAACTTTCCACGCCAGCACCCGTTGAAGGTGCCCAGCCCGAAAGTGCACCAAGTGTCCCGGTGGCTAAATGATGGGGCGAGAGCTTCAAAAAGTTAAAAAAAATAAAGCAGGGGCGGTTTCGGTGGAGCCGCCTCTTTTTTATGGCAAAACTAACGCTAAGTTTTTGATTTTTTCTTCGCAAATAGTTTGCCTTGTAGGCAGACTCGGATATAGTGACATTCCATGACGCGTTTTATTTTCATCACTGGCGGCGTGGTTTCCTCTCTTGGTAAAGGTTTGGCCTCCGCAGCACTAGGTGCGGCTCTTCAGGCGCGCGGATACAAGGTCCGCCTGCGTAAGCTTGACCCCTACATCAACGTCGATCCCGGAACCATGAGCCCTTATCAGCATGGCGAGGTTTATGTCACCGATGATGGCGCGGAAACGGATTTGGACCTTGGTCATTATGAACGCTTTACCTGCGTTGATGCCCGCCAATCAGATAACGTAACCACGGGGCGGGTTTATTCCGAAGTTCTGGCCAAGGAACGCCGGGGCGATTATTTGGGCGCGACCGTGCAGGTTATTCCCCACATCACCGATTCGATCAAAGAATTTGTTATGGGTCATGTGGGCGACGAAGATTTCATGTTAATTGAAATTGGTGGAACCGTTGGCGATATTGAAAGCCTGCCGTTCTTGGAAGCAATTCGTCAGCTTGGTAACGAACTGGGGCGTGATCGCACCCTTTATATGCATCTGACGTTGTTGCCTTATATTCCCACCGCCGGTGAATTAAAAACCAAACCGACCCAGCATTCGGTCAAAGAACTTTTGAGCGTCGGTATTCAGGCAGATATTTTATTGTGCCGGGCCGATCGCCCAATCCCCGAAAGTGAACGCAAAAAAATTGCACTATTTTGTAACGTTGCGCAATCGGCGGTTATTCCCGCACTTGATGTTTCAACAATTTATCAGGTTCCCATCAGCTATCACGAACAAGGTCTTGATGAACAGGTGTGCAAACACTTTGGTCTTGATGCGCCCAAGCTCGATCTTTCGCGCTGGGAAGAAATTGTTGAACGCGTAACCAAACCCGAAGGCGAAGTTACAATTGCCATCGTCGGTAAATATGTATCATTGCTTGATGCATATAAATCTTTATCTGAAGCCCTAACGCACGGCGGTATTGAAAACAATGTAAAAGTAAACATGGTTTGGTTTGATGCCGAAGTATTTGAACGCGAAGATGTGGTAAGCCATCTTGACGGGGTGCACGGTATTTTGGTTCCCGGTGGTTTTGGCGAACGCGGGACCGAGGGAAAAATTGCAGCCGTGCGCTTTGCCCGTGAACGCAACATACCTTATTTTGGAATTTGCCTTGGGATGCAGGTTGCGGTTATTGAAGCCGCACGCAACATGGCGGGGATTGAAGGCGCGGGTTCGACCGAGCTTGGCAACCCGTCTGAACCTGTGGTCGGCCTGATGACCGAATGGGCCAAAGAGGGCGATATTGAAAAGCGCGCTTCGGGCGGCGACCTTGGCGGAACAATGCGTTTGGGTGCTTATGTTTGTAAAATCAACAAAGACACCAAGGCGTTTGAAATATATGGAAAAGGCGAAATATCCGAACGCCACCGCCACCGTTATGAGGTAAACACCGCCTATATGGATAGGCTGGAAAAAGCCGGATTGCATTTTTCCGGAATGTCGCCCGATGGCATTTTGCCGGAAATTGTAGAAATTCCTGACCATCCGTGGTTTGTTGCCGTACAATTCCACCCCGAGCTTAAATCGCGCCCGTTTGAACCACACCCGTTGTTTGTTTCGTTTATCGACGCGGCGGTAAAACAATCAAGGCTGGTATAGGAAAATAGGAAAACCGATGAGCAAAGCAATACATGTAAATGCAGGAAGTGTTGCCTTTGGCAATGACCTTCCGCTTACTTTGATTGCCGGGCCGTGCCAGCTTGAAAACCGCGACCACGCCATGATGATGGCGACTAAATTAAAAGAAATAACCCAAAAGCTTGGCATTGGTTTTGTCTTTAAAACATCTTTTGATAAAGCCAATCGCACATCGCTTTCGGGCGTACGTGGCTCTGGCCTTGAACAGGCAATCCCGGTATTTAACGAAATAAAATCCGAACTTGGCGTTCCGGTTTTAACCGATGTTCATGAAATTGATCATTGTGAAAAATTGGCCGGCGTTGTTGATGTTTTGCAAATCCCTGCGTTTCTTTGCCGGCAAACCGATTTATTGGTGACGGCGGCTAAAACCGGGTTGGTTGTAAATGTTAAAAAGGGTCAGTTCTTGGCCCCGC
>JAOULV010000272.1 GCA_029881835.1 Rhodospirillaceae bacterium | reverse complement strand
TCCGGGCGCTGCAGTTAATGCCCCACCCGATGATGCGGTTTCCAGATAAAGGTTAGAACCGACCGAATCCAATCCGGTATCGTTGGCGAAGTTGGCAATTTGCAACTGTCCGACATTTTGATAATCAACCTGACCATCAAGCTTTACCTGAACCTCGCCAGATGTGTTGATAACAACATCAACCGCATTATCCGGAACCGTTATGGCCGGTAAGACGGAATATCCATCATGGGTAACAATTTGCCCTTCGGCATTTAACTGAAAGGTTCCATCGCGGGTGTAGCCGGTTGTGCCATCTGGCATTTGAACCTGAAAGTAGCCGTTGCCCTGTATGGCCATGTCAAAGGTATTGTCGGTGGGGCTAAGATTGCCCTGTTCATGAATGCGATAAACCGCAGCCAATTTGACACCAAGACCCAGTTGCACGCCGGATGGAATTATCGTTCCGGCATCAGATGAGGTTGAGCCAACCCGGCGCAGACTTTGATACATTAGATCATGAAATTCGGTACGCCTACGCATGTAACCGGTTGTGTTCATGTTGGCCAAGTTGTTGGAAACAACCTCGACGTTTCTTTGTTGGGCAAGCATGCCCGTTGCAGCAATGCTAAGCGATCTCATTTTTTTGGTCCTTTCTTTATTCGTTCCGTCAGTTGCCGTTTGCGGCGATTATTTTTTTTAAATATTCCTGCTAAACTTACCTTGTTGTTTTATTTGCTATTGCCCGCCTGTCAGGCTTGGAAGTTCGCGCACCATGCGGCGGATGCGGTCATCTTCGTTGTCGATCATTTTTTGTGCCGACATGTATTGCCTTGAAACTTCCATCATCCGGGCCATTTCAATTATTGGCTCTACGTTGGAACCCTCAACCATGCCTTGGGCCACCCTTGGGCTTGCCACTATGGTTGGCTCTTCATTGGTGGCGAAATATCCGCCTTCGGCGCGGAACATGTCTTGTTGGTTGGTGAAGCTGACAATTTTAAGTTTTCCCAGTTCGCCGTTTTCGGTGGAAATTGTACCGTCAGTAGCAATTGATATTTGTGTATCTTCGGGGGCAAAGAAAACCGGTGTGCCGGCATCGGTTAATACCGGGTCGCCTTGTTGGGTGACCAATTGTCCGCCCGCATCCAGGGTTAGGCTACCGTTTCTGGTGTAGCGTTCGCCGCCTGCGGTCTGCACGGCGAAGTAGCCGTCTTCGCGAATGGCAAGATCCAGTGGATTGGAGGTTTGGGTCAGAGGGCCATCCATGGTGTTGCGGAAGCTCGCAATATCGCGGACGTAGGAAAGATTCTGATCGGCGATGGACGCATCCGAGCGCGAGCGCATCAGCTGGTCGACAAACAGCATGCGTTCGCCCTTGTATCCGGTGGTGTTCATGTTCGCCATGTTGTTGGCTATGGCGCTCATTTCATTACGAAGAGCAGATTGGCGCGACAGCGCTATATATGATGTAGTTTCCATAATTTTATTCCCGATCGTAGTTCCGTTTTTTTGTTTGCACTTCATTGGCGCAATACATTTTCCTTTAAAAATGCACATACCGTGCCAGTTTGAAAATTCATTTAATTTCAATTAGTTATTTATATTTTGTGGCATTTGGCGGGGTAAAAAACCTGCCACAACACCCCTTGAGGGGAAGTCTTTTCCCGGCAGATCTTGCCGATTGACCCCGTTTACCACCCTGCTTACCACCCAGTTCGCCACCCAGTTTTCCTGGGCGGCGCTAATGGGCAAGATGCCCCCCAAGGGCACTCAAAAAATTGGGTTTTTCGCTGTTGTAGGCACCCATCTCAACTACTTGTTAACCATCAGGGCATAACTTGTATGTTGAGTTTATTACCAAGGCAGGGGTCTTATAATATGTCCGCTGCAGGGGCGTTTGACCTGAACGCGTATGTTTTTCGGCAAGTGGCAGGCCGGGCGGTTATGGACCTAAAGTGCCGGTCGCGAAGTTATTTGAATTGGAGCAATCATGGCCGATGACGAACTAGATGATGATCTGGATGAAGATGAAGAAGGTCTTGAGGGCGAGGAAGGCGAGGAAGGCGAGGAAGGCGAGAGTAGAAAGTCTGGCAGAAAAAGACTTTTGATAGTTATCGCCGCCGCGCTGGCCATTATTCTTGGTGGAACAACTGCGGCATATTTCCTCGGTTACTTGCAACCGATCATCAACATGATAGCCGGCGGCGAAGAGGCCGATCTTCATGATGAAGCGCAAGCCATGGTGTCGGGTGATGCGGTATTTTACGACCTGCCGGAAATGCTGGTAAATCTCAACACCGGAGATCGCAAGTCGGTGTATTTGAAAATTAGGGTCAGCCTAGAGCTTGAACATGCCGAAGACATACCAAAAGTAGAAGGATTAATGCCAAGAATAGTTGATAATTTTCAGGTGTATCTTCGTGAGCTCAGAATTGACGACCTGAAGGGATCCGCTGGAATGTACCGCCTGCGCGAAGAATTGTTAAAGCGGGTCAATGTTGCGGTTAGTCCGGCAAAAGTAAACGATGTTTTGTTTAAAGAAATGCTCGTTCAATAACGGGCAT
>JAOULV010000271.1 GCA_029881835.1 Rhodospirillaceae bacterium | reverse complement strand
AGCCCAGCACCCTATCGGTATTTTTATCTGCCAGTATTTTTACAAAACCTTCACTATCGGCATTGGCGCGCGCGCGTGAATTGGCGGAAAAGGGAAATTTACCAACATTATATTCAATGGTGTCTGCTTTTAGCTGTTCTTCGGTTTTGCCAAGGGCGGCAATTTCCGGATGGGTATAAACCACACCGGGAATGGCGCCATAATTTACATGGGCGCTTTGCCCCGCCAGAATTTCCATACAGGCAACACCTTCTTCTTCGGCCTTGTGCGCCAACATTGCCCCACCGATAACGTCACCGATAGCATAAATGCCGGGAACAGATGTTTGATAATGCGCATCAACGCTTATGAAACCGCGCTTGTCCGTGGCGACACCAATATTTTCCAAACCCAGACCATCCGTATGGGGTTTGCGCCCAACCGAAACCAACACCACGTCTGCCTTCATTTTTTCAGCACTGCCGCCACCGGCCGCTTCAAGGGTTAGCTCAACCCCGCCCTTGCCTGCTTTGGCCGATGTTACCTTGGTTGCCAGCTTGAATTTCATTCCTTGTTTTTTAAATGTTCTGGTTGCCTGCTTGACCACTTCGCCGTCCATGCCGGGCAAAATGTTTTCCAAAAATTCAACTACCGTTACTTCCGCACCAAGCCTGCGCCAGACCGAGCCAAGTTCAAGCCCGATTACCCCGCCACCAATAACCACCATGGTTTTGGGAACAGCCCCTAACGCCAAGGCCCCGGTTGAGGTTACGATTTGTTTTTCGTCAACATCAATTCCCGCCAGATCGGCTGAACTGGATCCGGTGGCGATTACGATGTTTTTAGCATTAATGGTTTCGGTTTTTTTGCCCGAATTTATCTCAACCACGCCGGGGGCGGATATTTTTCCGCTACCAATAAAATGCGATATTTTATTTTTCTTGAACAAAAAGGCGATGCCTTTGGTCAAGTCATCAACCACGCTGTCTTTGCGTGCCATCATTGTTTTTAGGTTAAGCTTCAGGCCTTTGATATCCACCCCGTGGCTGGCGAATTCATGTTCGGCCATTTCGTAATGATGCGACGATTGCAACAATGCTTTTGATGGAATACAGCCAACATTAAGGCAGGTCCCGCCAAGCGTGTCGCGCTTTTCAACGCACGCGGTATTAAAACCCAATTGCGCCGCACGAATGGCCGCAACATAACCACCGGGGCCACCGCCAATGATAACTACATCAAAATTATTATCGCTCATTTATATTCTCCGCGCTGAATGCGTTATCAGGTATCAAGCATTATGCGTTCGGGGTTTTCGATGCATTCTTTGACCCGAACCAAAAATGAAACCGCTTCGCGCCCGTCAACAATGCGATGGTCATAAGACATGGCAAGGTACATCATCGGTCTTGCTTCGATTGAACCATCCGCCATTACCATTGGACGTTGTTGAATTTTATGCATTCCCAAAATACCCGGTTGCGGCGGGTTAAGAATGGGGGTCGAAAGAAGCGAGCCAAACACCCCGCCATTGGTAATGGTAAATGTACCGCCGGTTAATTCTTCCATGGAAAGGCGGCCTTCACGCGCACGGGTTCCATAATCATTTATGGTTTGTTCAATTTCAGCAAAATTAAGCTCATCAACATTTCGCACCACCGGCACCACTAAACCTTGTCCGGTACCGACCGCAATGCCGATATCGTAATAGTTTTTATAAATTATATCGTCACCATCAATTTCGGCGTTGACCGCAGGAAATTCACGCAACGCCGTCACACAGGCCTTGGCAAAAAATGACATAAAGCCAAGTTTTACCCCATGGCGTTTTTCAAACTTATCTTTGAATTTAGCCCGCATTTCCATAACCGCACCCATGTCAACTTCGTTAAAGGTGGTCAACATGGCGGCCGTGTCTTGGGCTTCTTTCAGGCGCTCGGCAATGCGCTTTCTTAGGCGCGTCATGGGTACGCGTTCTTCGCGCGGGCCATCAACCCGGGGCGGATAAGTGGCGGCGCTTTTTTTGGATTTTCCACCAGCAGAAGCATTAACCGCATCTGCCTTGGTTATGCGCCCAGCAGGTCCCGTGCCCTGCACGGTTGCGGCATCAATCCCTTTTTCTGCCATGACTTTGCGTGCTGTTGGAGATGTCGGGGCGGGAGAGGGAGATGATGGTGCTGGGGTTGGGGCTGGTGCGGGGGTCGGGGCGGCAGCTTTTTCAGCGGGCGTAGGTGCTGATTTTGTTTCTTCACCTTTTGCTCCTTCGTTAATTACGCCCAACAGGGCACCGACCTCGACGTCTGATCCTTCCGTGGCGGCAATAGAAGCAAGCGCGCCCGATACCGGGGCCGGAACCTCGACCGTTACTTTATCGGTCTCAAGCTCGACCAACGGTTCATCGGCATTAACCGCATCGCCCGGCTGTTTAAACCACTTTGCAACCGTTGCCTCGGACACCGATTCACCCAATGCTGGAACTTTTATTTCGGTAGCCATTGTTTATTGCTCCTTAAACTTTGCCTTAAAAATTGGGCCTAATAAATAGGCCGCGTGTGCGGTTGGATTATGCTCGC
>JAOULV010000032.1 GCA_029881835.1 Rhodospirillaceae bacterium | reverse complement strand
GGCGGTTTTGGATATATTGCCACCAAAACGGGTTATTTGTGCCGATAGGTAGTCTTTTTCGAATGATTCGCGGGCATCACGAAGAGCCATGCCCATAATCTTTGAATTGTCATTAAGGGCGCTTTTTTCTTCACCCAACCCGGTTACGTCGGTCGGCAAATTTTCGGCGGTTATAATATCTTGCGGCCCGCCCGGAACCATTATCATTAATCGTTCAATTACATTTTTCAATTCACGAACATTTCCCGGCCAGTCATATGCTTGTAACGTTGCAATAGCATCTTCAGAAAGCACGCGCGCCGGTTGCCTTGTGCGTCTGGCGGCGTGTGCAATAAAATGCGCTATCAGGGCCGGAATGTCATCGCGCCTTTTTCTTAGTGGCGGCATTTCTATATTTACCACACTAAGGCGATAAAACAGGTCTTCGCGCATGTTGCCTGCGGCTAGTTCATCTTGAACATTTTTGGTTGCGCTTGAAACAACGCGAACATCGACCTCAATTTTGGATTGGCTCCCGACGCGAGAAAATATCTGTTCTTGCAATACCCGGACAATTTTCCCCTGTGTTTCAAGCGGCATATCCGTAATTTCATCAAGAAACAATGTTCCTTTGTGTGCGGCTTCAAAATAACCAACCCTGCGCCCGCCATCATTATCATCGGATGCAGATTCAACCCCAAACAATTCTTCTTCCATGATGCCGGGGTCCATGGTTGCGCAATTGACCACAACAAATGGGCCGGATGATCTTTCTGAGCGCTCGTGCAGCATTCTTGCTGCGACTTCTTTGCCGGAACCAGAGGGTCCGCTTATAAGAACGCGGGAATTGGTCTGTGCGACCCTTTCTATTGATTGCAAAATGTTGCGTATTTCGCTTGATGTGCCAATAAGGTCACCCTCAACATCCGCCCTGAGACGCAGCTCTTCGTTTTCGCGCCGCAATCTGGTGTTTTCGATTGCGCGTTCAACCAACATTATCATGCGGTCGGTCTTGAACGGTTTTTCGATAAAATCAAACGCGCCTTGTTTTATTGCTTTTACCGCAGTTTCGATTGTGCCGTGACCGCTCATCATCAGTATCGGCAATGTGGGATGGCGTTTTTTAAGATGATTTAAAATTTCCAACCCGTCCATTGCGCTTCCCTGAAGCCAAATGTCCAAAAGAACAAGGCTAGGGCGACGGTGTTCAATTGAATTTATGGCATCCGTATCGGTTGAGGCCGTGCGGGTTTCGTAACCCTCGTCCTCCAAGATGCCGGAAACAAGATTACAAATATCAATTTCGTCATCTACGATAAGAATATCATGTGCCATGAGCGGACTCTGCTGTGATGGTATTTGTTTTTTCAGTCAACGGAAACGCAAGCGCAATTGCGGCCCCACCCGATTGACGATTTTTCAAAATTAACTCGCCGTTGTGGTCTTCCATTATTTTTCTGACTATCGCAAGCCCCAATCCGGTCCCTTTTTCCCGGGTGGTTACGTATGGTTCGGTCAATTGTTCCATATTTTCTGCGGGCAGCCCTTTGCCGTTATCTTCAACAGTAATTTTTGTCGCAACGCCTTCTTCGTGGGTAAGTGTAACCTTAACTTTGCCGTTTAGATCTTTGTCAACGTCCATTAGCTCGGAAACTGATTCCGCGGCATTTTTTATTAGATTGGTTAGCGCGCGCGAAATCTGCGTTGCATCACAATTTAAGACAACATCGTCTTGTGGTAAATTCATCTCGAACGAAATATCGGGATAGCGATTTTTTTCAAGAAAAATAGATTGCCTACATATTTCTGAGACATTTTCATTTTTCAAAACCGCTTGCGGCATCCGGGCAAACGAAGAAAATTCATCAACCATACGGCCAAGGTCTTCAACCTGACGAATTATGGTTTCTGTGCAGATTTTAAATGTTTCGGGGTCGTCTGTTATTTGCCCAAGATAACGTCGCTGCAGGCGCTCTGCCGATAATTGTATCGGGGTCAATGGGTTTTTTATTTCGTGGGCAATTCTTCTGGCAACCCCAGACCACGCTGCCTTTCTTTGCGCCGATTGAAGTTCGGTGATGTCATCAAAAGTGACTACGTAACCTATGATTTCGCCTTCTAGCCTTTCTGCCGCCACGTTTACAAAAAGTATCCTTTTTTTGCCATTCGCTGACAAAGACACCTCACCCGCCGCTTCACCGCTTTGTTTATTCATAACCTGCGCAACAAGCGGTATCATTTCCGGGGCGATTTCAGATAGTTTTTTTCCTATTGCGCCAGATAGGTCTGTGCCTAAAAGCACCGATGCTGACCTATTGGGAAGATTAACCCTACCATCACCATCAAGCCCGATAACACCGGCGGAAACACCTGATAAAACAGTTTCGGTAAATCTGCGTCTTTCGTCCATTTGTCGGTTGATTTTTATCAACCCGTCTTGTTGTAGGCGTAACTGGCTTGTCATTTCGTTAAATGCGGTAATAAGACTGGAAAGTTCGCCCATGTCGGTTTCTGTTTCCATTTCAACATAAACATCAAGGCTTCCCGCACTAACTTCCTGTGCTGCGGAAATAAGACCTGAAATTGGACGCACAAGCTGGTTGGCGATTGTCATTCCTATCCAAACCGCCGCCAACAAAATAAGAATTGCAACAACCATAAAAATAGCAACAAACGTAATCTGAATTGATCCGCTTTTTTCTTCTAGGCTTTTGTATAACTGCACCGCGTTAGAGTTTGTCGACATGTGCTCAAGAACCTGACTATCGACAAACCTTCCGACCAAAAGATATGTTTCAATAAATCGATCCAGTTTTATTATTGCCCGAACCCGGTCATCTTGTGGGGTTGTGATGATTGCAATTTCACCGTTTCTGGCCTTTTCAAGAATTTCTTGGGGAACCAAATCAAATTCGATGGACATGCTAAAGCGTGACCTGGCCATAATGCTGCCGCCACCATCAACCACAATTGCTTCCGGTAGGCTACGGATTGCCGCGAGATTTGATAAAAACTGATTAAACGCCCGCTCGTTGCCTATTAAGTTTGCGGCCGAGCGATTTATGTCGCTTGCCATGGCAAATGTATCGGCGCGAATATTTTCAAGATGTTCTTGTAGGTATGCATTGGCGACAACATTGGATGATTCAATTGCCGTTTTTACCCGATCGCTAAACCACGCATGAACCCCAAAATTCATAAACAACGCGGCAAACACCGCAACCAAAATTGCAGGTGTAACCGCCAAAAGCGAAAACAGCATAACCAGCCTGATGTGTAGCGCCGAACCTGCCCTGCCTTGTTTTCGTTCAACCCACACACTGACAATGCGCTGAATAACAATAACAGACAGCAAAAGCATTAAAACGAGATCGGTATAAAGCAGACCCTCAACAACAGAATCTCTACTTCCTGCGGTTCCGCTTAATGCAACAAAAGTTGCTAGGCCCGATAAAATAGATGCAACAAAAATTATTAACGCAAACTTACGGCTTGATAAAACATTCTCGGCAATATTTCTTGCGCGATCAAGGGTTTTGCCCGATACCGTAACGGCAATTTTTTTATCACCTGCGTCACCATTGTTGACGTTGTTATTGGTTGCTGTTTGTGGCACTTGTTATTTACCCCCGTTTTTAATTATGGGGATATCAAGTTCACGAATTTTTTTTCTTAAGGTATTCCTGTTTACCCCCAACACATCGGCCGCTTTTATCTGGTTTCCATTGGTTGCTTCCAGGGTAAGTGCAATTAATGGTCTTTCAACCTCGCGCAAAACACGGTCATAAAGGCCAGCCGCTGGTAGCGAATTATTGTGTGCGGCAAAATACGATTTTAGATGTTTTTCAACCGAATGCGAAATGCCGCCACCGGGACCGTCATCATCGCCAATGGGTAATTCTGAAAATTCGGCCTCAATTACCCTTTGCCCTATTTCGTCTTCGGCTGTAAGCGCGGCCAGTCTTTTGACCATGTTTTCAAGTTCGCGCACATTTCCAGGCCATGAATGCTGTTTTAGCCTGTTCATTCCATCTGCGGTTATGGTTTTCCACGGAAGACCGCTTTCTGCCGCTTCGGTTAAAAAATGACTTACCAGTTCCGGTATATCTTCGGTTCTCTCGCGAAGCGGTGGAAGCCTGAGCGGAGCCACATTAAGACGGAAATATAAATCTTCGCGAAAACGCCCCTGCCTGATTAACTGCTTAAGATCACGGTGCGTTGCGGCAATTATTCGCACATTTGTTTTTATTGGTGTTCGTCCGCCAACGGTGGTGTATTCGCCTTCTTGCAAAACGCGAAGCAACCTTGTTTGCGCTTCGGGTGGCATGTCGCCTATTTCATCAAGAAACAGCGTACCGCCTTGCGCTTGTTCAAACCGGCCTTGACTACGTTGGGTAGCGCCTGTGAATGAACCTTTTTCATGGCCAAATAATTCGCTTTCAATAAGGTCGCGCGGGATTGCCGCCATGTTAACCGCAACAAACGGTTTATTTCGTCTTTTGCCAAAATCATGAAGGGCGCGCGCCACCAGTTCTTTGCCGGTGCCGCTTTCACCGGTAATAATTACACTAAGGTCGGTTTGCATTAATCTGGCAATTGTTCGGTATATGTCTTGCATTGCCAACGAACGGCCAATAAGCGGAAGCTCTTCTTCGTCTTTGTTCTTTTTGTTTTTATTGGCAGCATTTCCGGCTTCGAGCGCGCGCGCCACCACAGCCAAAAGCTCGCTTATATCAAATGGTTTTGGCAAATATTCAAACGCGCCACGTTCAGCCGCTTTTACCGCCGTCATCAATGTTGTTTGTGCGCTCATTACAATTACGCGAAGGTTTGGCCTTATTTTTAAAATTCTGGGAACAAGATCAAGGCCGTTTTCATCGGGCATCACGACATCGGTGATAACAAGATCGCCAATTCCCTCGGCCGTCCATTTCCACAAAGTCGAAGCGTTTGAAGTTACCATTACTTCATAACCTGCGCGCGAAAGCGCTTGCTCCAAAACGGTGCGTATGGCCCTGTCATCATCGGCAACAAGAATGGTGGCGCCAGTTGCCATTTATATTTCCCCCGTGTCATCAATTGCCGATAGCGGTTCGTCGGATATGGGAAGCAAAACCCTAAACATGGTATTGCCGTTTGTGCTTTTAAAATCTATCACGCCGCTATGATCGCCAATAATTTTAGAAACCAGCGCTAAACCAAGCCCGCTACCGCCCTGCTTTGCCGTAACAAACGGTTCAAATAAATGCTCTTGCACATCGGGTGGAATCCCCGGCCCGTTATCAATAACGCTAACCGAAAGCGGAAGATGTATCTTGCTTTTGCTGCCCGGCATGGCAAAGCGCACGCCGTGCTGGTATTGGGTTTTGAGAATAATTTTTCCATCATTTTCCGGAACCGCCTCTGCCGCATTTTTTACCAAATTTAAAAACACCTGGATTAACTGATCACGATTTCCACTTACGGGAGGAAGCGATGGATCGTACTCTTCGATGAAATGAACATTTTTGCCAAACCCGTGTTCGGCAATTTTACGCACCCGGCCTAGCACTTGGTGAATGTTTACCGGGCCAACGGCAATTGGCATTCCATCAGAGAACACTTCCATTCTTTCTACCAGCTCGCGGATGCGATCGGTTTCATCCTGAATAAGCTGGGTAAGCTGGCTGTCTTGGGCGTTGGCATTTTGTTCAAGCAACTGTGCCGCACCGCGAATGCCGGAAAGAGGGTTTTTTACTTCGTGCGCCATCATCGCGGCCATGGCCGAAACCGAACGCGCGGTATCGCGATTGGTTAAACGATGATCAATCTGATCGGCAATCGAGCGTTCTTGAAAATTAATTACTACCGCGCCCGGAAGCTCAAGCAACGGTACGGCCTGAACGCTAACCATGCGGTTACCGGTGCTTGGCGCATCAAGGATTATGCCGTGTTCGGTAACTTCGCGCATGGTTGAGCGAACCTGATTGATCAACTGTAACACCGGGCTGTCACCGGGAAGAAGCCGATCAAGCGACGCGTCCTGCAAGACAGTTTTGCTTTTGGCAAAAAATTGCTCAGCCGCCGAATTTGCAAACATAATTTCGTGGTTTTCGCCAACCACAATTACCGCCGCACCCAAAGCATTGATAATCTGCCCCGGGTCAACCGTTTCAGGTTTTTCTATACCCCTTGTCGAACTAAGCATTGCGACCTTGTCGTTCATTTTTTGCCTTGGTTGTTAATGGGTATTAATTATCTTAGGCAGCTATTTGCCCGACCAACGGTTTATAAAATTCCCGTATCATTTCTTTCACCTTATTGGTGTCAGCTTCACGCATTACTTTTGCCCTAAATTCGGCAGATCCCGGCAAACCTTTTGAATACCAGCCAATGTGTTTGCGCGCAGCGCGCATCCCGGTGCCTTCACCATAATGCGACAGCATGCCCTCATAATGTTCGAGCAATAATTCCATTTGTTGATTGATTGATGGCTCGCTCAATCGTTCGCCGGTTTTTAGAAAATGCGCAACTTGTGCCGGAAACCATGGCTTGCCATAAGTTCCCCGCCCAATCATCACCCCATCGGCACCGGAACGCTTTAGCATTTCGGCAGCATCATCAACCGTAGTAACGTCACCATTGCCGGTTACCGGAATTGAAACGGCGCGTTTTATTTCACCGATAAAATCCCAATCGGACGATCCTTTGTAAAACTGACAACGTGTTCGCCCATGAACCACCAATGATTTAATTCCGCTTTCTTCTGCTATGCGTGCAAGGGTTGGCGCGTTTCGGGAACTGTCATCCCAACCGGTTCGCATTTTAAGGGTTACCGGTATAGAAACCGCCTTGACCGCGGCTTCGAGTATTTTTCCGGCCAATATTTCGTCTTTCATCAGGGCCGAACCAGCATAACCGTTGACAACTTTTTTTGCCGGACATCCCATGTTTAGGTCAATGATTGCCGCCCCCCTGTCCTCGTTCAGTTTTGCGGCTTCGCCAACTATTTCCGGCTCATTGCCGGCCAATTGAACCGACATGGGAAATTCATCATCACACGATGTGGACATGCGCATGGTTTTTTTAGCCGCCACAATCATAGCTTTGGATGCGATCATTTCAGACACCACAAGCCCGACGCCAAATTTTCTGACCATGCGCCTGTACGGTAAATCGGTAACGCCAGCCATGGGGGCCAGCATTATGTTATTTTCAAGCTCAATATTGCCTATGCGGTAGCTCATTGTGTCTTCTATGTCACATATATGTTTCGAGATGCCCATTTATTGGGCAAAAGTGACAAAAAAGCAAGATTTTCAGAGGATTTTGTTAAAAATAACAGCCAAATACCATCAGGCCATCAAAACGTCGGTTACCAGCTTAACCCCGACGTAGCCTAGGCTAAGCAGTAAATAGGCCAAAAGCACCAATCTGGCTACCTTGCGCCCGCGCATCCCGGTCTTGTGGTGGGCCAGCAAAATAGCCCCAATAATGGCAAAAGCGGCAAAACTTAGAACCGTTTTGTGGTCAAAAGATAGAAAATCACCTGTTTCCATGAATTTGGTCGCCATTCCACTGGCAAGGCCTACACCTAACACCATTTCACCCCAACCAAGCAGGCGTACGCTCAACCCCTCGCAATCGGTGACAGATGGCAACATGTGGGTAAGCTTGTTTGGGCGTTTTAGCTTCAAGGCGCGATCTTGAATAAAGGCCGCCAATGCCGCCACCGCCGCCACGGTAACCAAGCCATAAGTTATAAGCGATACTACTATATGCACACCAACCCAGCCGCCTGGGGCCGATTGGGTCAGCCCAGAACCGGAACCTTGATGCCAGAACAAGGTCGCCACAACCCCCAATGCCATCATATATGGTGACATTAACGGCGTAAGGCGCCATGCATCGCGCACAAAGGTTGCCAATAGAGCAAATAACGTCAATGAAACGGCGATGGTTACCCACAAAGTTATTGAAAACCCACTTTTCCACACCCCTGACATGGCGTACCCGGCCCAAAGAAATGGCCCCAACCACGCCAGCGCCAGCACAACCCAAAATACCCAGTCGCGCGATGATTTTTCGCCGCGCACAGGAAGCACGCTAGCGGGCAAAAGTGCCGCCAGTGCCAAAAGGTTGAATATTAAAGTTTGGTTCATTGGGCATTCTTTCGGATAAAATCGTTTATTAGTTGTACGTTTATTTTGCAAAGAAAGTAAGCCTGTTGGCAAATTAGGGCAAGATGCTAGGCTATGGTCAAACAAAAAGGCATCTTACGAAGGGTTTTATCGATATGGCCGGTTGTTACGCACTTATAGTCGCCGCCGGGCGCGGCCAGCGTTTTGGCGGGGATGTGCCCAAGCAGTACGCCCCCTTGGGTGAAAGCACAATTTTGGGTGAAAGCATAAATGCGTTCATCGGCCACCCAAATATAGAAGCCGTGCGTTGCGTTATTAATGAAAATGACATCGATCTATACGATGCAACTGCAAAATTATTTTCAGAAAATAAACTTTTGAAGCCTGTTTTCGGCGGTGAAACAAGACAGCAATCCGTTCTTGCTGGCCTTGAAAGCATTGCGCCCCTATCGCCCGACACCGTGTTAATACACGATGGTGCCAGACCGTTTGTAAGTGATGAATTAATATCGGGCGTTATTTCGGCCCTAAAAGATGCACCGGGCGCAATACCGGCCCTAGAGGTTGTCGATACCCTGAAGGAATGCACTGATGGTTCGGTAAAAAAAACAATTTCACGAAACAATCTTTATCGCGCGCAAACCCCACAAGGTTTTCGTTTTGCCGAAATAACCAAATCGCACAGGGATTTTCTAAATAAAAATGTAACCGATGATGCCTCTATTTTTGAAGGAACAGAAATGAAAGTGTCTATCGTTGCCGGGGCTGAGGAGAATTTTAAAATTACAACGCAAGATGATTATGCTCGTGCGCAAAATAAGTACGCATCGGGCAGAGCCCAAGGTGAAACCAGAGTAGGTTTTGGTTATGATGTTCACCGTTTTGCTGACGGAAGCGGGCTAAGGCTTTGCGGAATTGACGTTCCTTTTGATAAGGCTTTTATTGGCCATTCCGATGCCGATGTGCCATTGCATGCGCTAACCGATGCGATGCTTGGGGCCATTGGCGAAGGCGATATCGGCTTTCATTTCCCCCCATCCGACCCAAGATGGAAAGACGCAAATTCAGAGATTTTTGTCTTGCATGCGCTGGAATTAATGAAGAAGAAAAACGCTAAAATTATAAATGTCGATATTACCATAATATGCGAAGCCCCAAAAATTGGCCCACACCGTGAACAAATGCGCGCACGAATTGCCGAAATTTTAAAAACAGACATCGCGCGGGTATCGGTTAAGGGAACAACAACTGAAAAGCTAGGCGCGATGGGTCGCGGTGAAGGCGTTGCCGCCCAAGTGGTTGCATCCGTATTCATGGAATAATTTTGGTAATTTTTTTAATAATTTTAGCTTACACCAAACCCTTCACCGGCCACCATGAAATGGCTGAAAAGTGGCAAAAAATAAGCAATATTTATTATATTACCACACCATTAAATAACGTATTATAAACCTGCTCTTGATTCTTAAAATAATGCCTGAAATAAACGGGCAACGTATTTTTGTTGGTAATTTGTATTGCAAATCACCTTGGCGGCCACCGGAATTTTGGGCAACTTTGAATGGCTGGTTTGTGTGCACGGTATTAGCATTTATTGCATAATAACCACAGGGGCGCTTTGATAGTTATGGATACAAAAGTAAATCTGGAAGATATCAATGTCGTCATCGTTGATGCCGACAGGACATCTCGCCAAACCATACGCAACATTCTGACCGATAACGGCATCAGAAATATCTCCGTTGCCGTAAATATGCGCGATATGACCAATATACTTGATGTCAGCTCACCAGACCTGCTTATTTCCGACCACGAACTTCCCGATGGCGATTTTAGCGATTTTGTTCATAAATTACGCCACTACGAAACCAAATATAATCCATTTCTTCCTGTTATCGCTACCGCATGGTCACCAACCCACGAAACGGTGCGAAGCATAATACAATCTGGTGTTGACCATATTGTCAGCAAACCGCTTTCCGCCGGCCAGCTTATGCAACGCATAAAAGTTCTGGCGCTGGCGCGCAAACCTTTCATCGTGACCAGCCAATACATTGGTCCTGATAGACGCAAAAAAGACGATGCCCGCCCCAGCGTTTCAACGCCTGTTATCGTGCCAAGCAC
>JAOULV010000270.1 GCA_029881835.1 Rhodospirillaceae bacterium | reverse complement strand
CCCACACCAGTCTTATTGAGAAGCGGCCCTAAGGCGACGCCATTTGGGCGGATTGTGCCCACCACCCGGGGTATTTATCCGCAATTTGCCGGGCCCCGGCGTGGGCCGCATCAGCGCTGGCAAAAATAGCAAAGCAGGTAGCACCGCTACCACTCATGCGGGTCAGCAATGCACCATCGAGTTTTTCCAGCGCGCTAATCACATCTTTTATTTCAGGCGCAAGCTCAACCGCGCTGGCAAACAGATCGTTATTTTGCGTGGCAATTATTTCTACAAATTCGTTCAAGCCTGCGGGGCGTTCGTTAAATATGGCGCTTTTTGAAAACGCACCTTTGCGCCCGGAAAATACATCGGGCGTTGAAACCTTGCGCCCGGGGTTTGCCAGCACCATCCAAAATGGCGGCAATGCGGGTGCGGGTGTAAAAATTTCGCCAATGCCGCCCATGAATACATTTTTATTTTTTAAACAGACCGGAACATCGGCGCCCAAATCGTGCGCCAATACTTTATTAAATTCGCTTTCGTTTTCTTGGTTTAAATCAATTTTCCATAAATTCGCCAGCGCCCGAATTGTTGCCGCCGCATCTGCCGAACCACCGCCAACACCCGATGCCGGCGGCAGGTTTTTTTCCAATGAAATATTGGCACCTGCGGTTATTGAATATCTTTGCTGTAAAAATTTAGCCGCGCCAACAACAAGGTTGTCTTCGCCAGAGGGTATTTCTTTGGCAAATGGCCCGGTTATGGACAGTGTGATTTTATTTTCTTCATTATTGGAACTGACACTTATGTTGTCGCCAATGTCGGCAAACACCACCAGCGAATCAAGCGTATGGTAGCCATCATTACGCTTTCCCGTTACGTGCAGGTATAGGTTTATTTTGGCGTTGGCTTTTTGGTTTGTGCTTAAACTATTCATAAATTGCGCCTATTGGGCAGCTGCGTTAAGCCCTGATTTTAGTTTTTCTTTTATTTTTTCTATGTCTTTTTCTTCTGGTTCAAGCGTTAGTGCGCGTTCCCACTGAAAGCGTGCTTCGCGCAAACGCCCAACCCGCCATAACGCATCGCCCAAATGATCATTAATAATTGGGTCTTCGGGGCGCAGCAAAACAGCGCGTTCAAGCTTGTTAACCGCTGTTGCAAAATCACCCAGCTGATAAAGGCCCCAGCCAAGGCTATCAACGATGTAACCATCACGTGGGCGCAAATCGACGGCTTTTTGTATCATCGATACTGCTTTTTCAAGGTTAAGCTTTTTCTCAATCCATGAATAACCAAGATAATTCAGAACAAATGGTTGGTCTGGTTCCATTTCCAGCGCGGTTAAAAAATCAGCTTCGGCTTTTTTCCAATTGTCAGACCGTTCAAACGAAATACCGCGTGAATAAAAAATACCCCAATGGCGTTTTTCTATTTTGCCTATGCGTCCAAGTGCCTGGCTGTATGCGGTTGCGGCATCTTTAAACCTTTCGGCCCGGCGCAGCGTATCGCCTAATTCAACCAAGGCATTGACGTTGGATTTATTTTCCGTGGAAATTTCTTTTAACATTTTTATTGCCGCATCAACCTGCTCTAACCGTTCAAGGTTTGCCGCAATTCTTAATTGTGCTTGCTCATACATTATTGATGATTTTGTAATTTTCTTATAAACGCTATTGGCATCATCATAGCGTTGATAGGATTCTAATATCCCGCCAACAACGCTAATTGCCGCAGGGAAATCGGGGTGCAAATAAAGCGCAAGCTGGGCCAACACCATGGCCGATTCGGTTGCCCCTTGGGTGCTTAAAGATGAAGCAAGGCCAAATAAAGCTTCACCCGCACCGCGCCCAGCGCTGTTGATTTCCGGCTGTGGTTTAATGCCGGATTTCATCCGTTTTTTTGCCGCATCTAAGGTTCCGTAACCTTCGTCAATGGCGTCATATTTGGCATAAATTTCCAGTGCCCGGGTGGTATTGCCACTGCGTTCCAGCATACCACCAAAATGTTGAGCAAGACGCAGCGACAGGCTGGCTTCTTTAATCACCGCATCATAATTTTTTTCGGCCGCTTGGGTGTTGCCGCCCATGTCGTTTATTAACCCAAGGTGCAATTCACTAAATGCCAGCGAACCGGTTTTTTCTTTATCTTTTTCCAGCGTTTTTATTGCTTCGCTGAATTTTTTTTCACCGGCCAGGGCCCATGAATTCAATATTGGCCCGACATAGGCGTTTATGCCCGTCAGCTTTTCACCGTCTGTTTTAAAATATTTTCCTACATCTGCGTATTTGCCGGATTTTATTAACCGCGCGCTATGGACAATTTCTGCCAGCGGGGCATTACCACCCAGTTTTTCAATGCGCTGAAGAAATTCTATGCCGCTGGTTATGTCGCCTTCGCTTAATGCCAGCACATAGGCCCGGCGCAATAGTTCGGCATTATCGGGAACCATTTTAGCCGCGGCCCCTAAAAACACCGCGGCATTAAGGGTATCGCGTGAAGTTTGCGCATGACGCCCGGCAAGGTAATTGCCGGAAAAAGTTATACCCGGTTGGGCCTTGGTAGTGGCATTACCGAAT
>JAOULV010000269.1 GCA_029881835.1 Rhodospirillaceae bacterium | reverse complement strand
ACCATAACGGCACCGGATGCCTGACGGGCAATTTTACCGGTTTCTAAAATGAGCGGACGTCCGCCCCATTCAATTTCTACTTTTACTTCATTAAACATATCTATCATCTTCCTTCAAACATATGCGGCAGGAACTAACTTTATTTACCTACCGACTTTTCCTGCCACACCCCGAACACGCGGCCTTCCGCCTGCGGGGCAGCCCGAAGGTCAAACACAATTTTCATTTAATACGCTTTGGTAAAAACGTTGCGTTTAACTTGCGGGCTCAACTCACCTGTTTTTGGCGAATTCCAAATACAGGTGATAGCGACGCTTAGCGACGCAAGCCGAGACGCTGGATAAGGTCTTCGTAGCGCTTCGTTTCTTTGTTCTTGAGATAATCAAGAAGACGGCGGCGCTGGCCAACCATAATCAACAGACCCCGGCGGGAATGATGGTCTTTGTGGTGTGTTTTGAGGTGTTCAGTCAGGTTGTTAATCCGTTCGGAAAGAATGGCAACCTGTACTTCGGGCGAACCCGTATCACCTGTAGCGGTGGCGTATTCGCCAATGAGCTGTTGTTTGCGCTCTGCAGTTATCGACATCGTATACTCCTTTTAATTTAAAGGTTAAAAACGCGAACCGGGCGCAATTGCTTGCTTACGGTTCTTGCCAGCGCAACCGGTTTGGCGTTGCTCATCGCTAGAACAGTTTGACCTTCAACAACAATGTGTTCGGGGTTTCGTTCCAACACTAAGCCCAAGTCGACAAACCCGCCCTGGTGCATTATTCCGGCCTCCGTTTCCGTCAAGGCCAGCGCCGGGATGTCGTCCAGCGCGGTCTCGATGGGCGTAAGCCCGGTTTCAAGGGCCGCACTATGCCCGAGCGACCCCAGCGAATCCAGCGAAATCGCATCTTTTTCAGCAAATGGGCCGGATTTTATGCGCCTGAGGTAACTTACATGGCCACAGGTACCCAAGCTTAGCGCCAAATCACGGGCTAAGGCCCTGATATATGTACCTTTTTGGCACGAAACCTCGAACGTGGCGCCGTCTGGATCGGGCGCGGAAACAAGCTTAAAATCATCAATTATTACCTCGCGCGGGGCCATTTCCACCACTTCGCCACCGCGCGCCAGCTTATAGGCCCTTTGCCCCCCTATTTTTATGGCCGAATAGGCGGGCGGCACCTGAGAAATATGCCCGATAAATTGGGGAAGAGCTTTTTCAATTTCTTCTGCTGACGGGCGCTTATCAGAGGTTTCTATCACCTCGCCTTCCCCGTCATCGGTGTTGGTGGCGATCCCCCATTTGACGCTAAAGCGATAAGCCTTGGCCCCATTCATGACAAAGGAAACGGTTTTGGTGGCTTCGCCCAGAGCGATGGGCAAAACCCCGCTGGCCAGCGGATCAAGGGTTCCGGCGTGACCTGCTTTTTGTGCGTTTAATTCGCGCTTAACAATGCCGACCACGCTTGATGATGAAAGACCCAACGGTTTATCAATTACCAACCAACCATGAATGGGAACGCCCTTTTTAACGCGCGCCATTAGTCGTCGGTTTCCGCTTTATCAACTTTGGCAATGTCGGCTGCAACTTGGGGCGAATGCAAAAGAGCATCTATTTTTCCGGCCTCGTCAAAAGAGTGGTCGAACTCAAACGATAATTTGGGTGCGTACCTAAGGTTTACTTTTGATGCAAGTTCGTGGCGCAAAAAACCTTTCGCCCGGTCAAGGGCCGAAATTATTTCATCAATTTTTTCTGCGCTTGCGCCGCCCAACGGCGTAAAAAAACAAGTGGCGTTTTTTAAATCTGGGCTTACACGTATTTCGGTAACGGTTAGCGGATTGCCTTGTAATGCCGGATCACGCAAATCGCCACGTTCCAACACCCACGCCAATGAATGACGCAATTCTTCGCCTACGCGAAGCTGGCGCTGGGACGGGGTTTTGCCGTCACGTCTTGTCATGTGGAAACCCTTAAACATTTGGGGCGCATCTAAAATGCGCTGCAATAAATCTACGTTGCGTTGTTAAAGTTCGCGTGCGACTTCTTCAATGTCAAAGCATTCTATCAGGTCGCCTTCTTTGATGTCGTCATAATTAGCAAACGACATACCGCATTCCATGCCTTCTTTGACTTCTTTGGCATCATCTTTGAAACGCTTAAGCTGTGAAAGCTCGCCTTCATGAATAACAACATCGTCGCGCAACAAGCGTACCTTGGACCCACGTTTGACGGTTCCTTCGGTAACCATGCAACCGGCGACCTTGCCGACCTTGGAAACAGAGAACACTTCACGCACCTGGGCGTAGCCCAAAAGATTTTCCTTGATGGTCGGGGCCAACATGCCGGAAAGCGCTTTTTTCATATCATCGGTTACGTCATAGATGATGGAATAATAACGAATATCCACGCCATCACGTTTGGCCAAGTCGCGGGCCTGGGCATTGGCGCGAACGTTAAAGCCAATTACAAAACCGCCCGACGCACGCGCAAGGATAATATCTGATTCATTAATACCGCCAACCGCTCCGTGCAAAATGCGGGCTTTTACTTCATCGGTAGCAAGCTGGTTAAGGGCGGCCTGAA
>JAOULV010000268.1 GCA_029881835.1 Rhodospirillaceae bacterium | reverse complement strand
GACACTTGTGCATTCCTTCCCTGTTGCAAGGATTTAGTAATTTAACCCAAAAGATCAATTATCGTGTGAATTTAATAAAATTACGCCACGAGGGGGAGGTCTCGAAACAAAAAACTATAGGCAAAACATTGCCTAAAAAAATGGGGTGGCTGAGGGGATTTGAACCCCCGGCCTCCGCAGTCACAGTGCGGCGCTCTAACCAACTGAGCTACAGCCACCATATTGCAGGGCAAACTACCTGCTAAAGTCGCCACCTAACTAGAGCTATCACCCCCACTCGTCAAGTGGAGAGCTTAATAAATCCCCATTTTTGCGTGCATTTATGGGTTTTCCTGATTTTGCCAAAATTGCCCATTTGCACCAACTGCTGCGGTGATTTACAAATTAATTTTCAAAGTTTGCCTTCAAATCCAGCTAAAAACCCAAGGAAGCGCACGCCATGCCAAGCAACACCCCCACCCCCGCCACCGCAAATCTTGCTCAGTCCATGGGCAGGCTTGGAACCGAGAGCGCGTTTGACGTTTTAGCCAGGGCCAAAAAGCTGGAGCTTGAGGGAAAATCCATAATAAACCTTGGAATCGGTCAACCTGATTTCAGAACCCCTGAAAACATTGTCGAGGCCGGAATAAAGGCGCTGAAAGATGGCCATCACGGCTACACGCCAGCTGGCGGTATCCCTGAACTACGCGAAGCGGTAGCCGCAGATATTGAAGCCAGACAAGGGTGCCTTGTTGACCCCGGTGACGTTTTGGTGGTCCCCGGTGGCAAGGTAACCATGTTTTTTGCAATAATGATGTTTGGCGAACCGGGAGCTGAAATCATATACCCCAATCCCGGCTTCCCAATTTACGAAAGCGCTATAAATTTTTCAGGTGCCAAGTCCGTGCCGATGCCGCTTTATGAGGAAACCGGATTTTCATTTTCAGCCGAGGAAGTTCTTGGCTTAATAACCCCAAATACCCGCCTGCTTATATTAAATAGCCCCGCCAATCCAACCGGTGGCGTTGTGCCAAAATCCGAAATTGACAAACTGGTTGCGGGGCTTAGCAATCACCCGCAGGTCACCATAATGTCTGATGAAATTTATTCGCGCATTTTATACGATGGGCAAAAACATACCTGCCTGCTGTCATACCCGGAAATACGCGACCGGGTGATATTGCTTGATGGGGCGTCAAAAACGTACGCCATGACCGGATGGCGCTTGGGCTGGAGCGTATGGCCCAAAAACCTTATTGAACCCGCAACCAGGCTTGCCATTAATGACCATTCGTGTGTTAACGCGCCTGCCCAGTGGGCCGGGGTTGAGGCCCTAAAAGGCCCGCAAGACGCGGTTGAAAAAATGGTCAAAGCCTTTGATGAGCGCAGAAAGGTCATGCATAAAATGTTAAATGAACTTCCGGGCATCAGTTGCCAAATGCCGACCGGGGCTTTTTACGCGTTTCCCAACATATCAAAAACCGGAATGGATGCGCGCACCTTGCAAAACCGGATGCTTGATGAAATTGGCGTCGCCACCGTGGCCGGAACAAGCTTTGGCAAGTTTGGCGAGGGATACCTTAGGTTTTCATACGCCAACAGCTTGGAAAATATAGTTGCGGCGATGGGTCGCATCAGGGGGCTTTTGCAAGGTTAGACCCCAGGGGCAGTGCGGTAATTTGGCGGTAATTTGACTGAATTTAAGCCAATTGCTTATTTTTTAGGCATGTTAATGCCCATTTGTTATTGGCAGAGATGAATTATCTTGGTTATTTATCTTTTTATTTCAAATAGTTATTGCGCAAAGGCAAATTGGCACGATAGATGCTATACAACTGTCAAAAGGCGTACGGCACCAAACCTTTAATAGTAGTGGAGAGTGAGAATATGAAAAAAATCGAAGCCATCATCAAACCGTTCAAGTTAGATGAGGTAAAAGACGCGCTCCATGAAATTGGCCTGCAAGGCATTACGGTTATTGAAGCCAAGGGTTTTGGTCGGCAAAAGGGTCATACCGAACTTTATCGCGGCGCCGAATATGTTGTTGATTTCCTGCCCAAGGTAAAAATTGAGGTAGTAATCGAAGACGAAATGGTTGAGCGCGCGGTAGAAGCAATAAAACAAGCAGCCCACACCGGACGCATTGGTGATGGAAAAATATTTATCCTTCCTGTAGAAGACGCAATCCGGGTACGAACCGGAGAGCGCGGCAGTGAAGCAGTATAAGGTTTCCCCTATCTAACAATTAATTAGTTAAACTTTGGCCACTTAAGGATTTAAGAAATGTCTTTGAATTTAAAAACACCTGATGACGTAATGAAATATGTAAAAGCAGAAAAGATCGAATACATCGATCTTCGCTTCACCGACCCGCGCGGTAAATGGCAGCATTTGACAATGGTTTCAGATTTTGTTGACGCCGACGCCTTTGAAGACGGCATCATGTTTGATGGATCATCCATCGAAGGCTGGAAAGCCATCAACGAAAGCGATATGTCGCTTATTCCTGATGCCACCACCGCCGTTATGGACCCCTTCTCGGCCCAACCACAGCTTATTCTTTTTTGCGATGTAAAAGAACCATCAACCGGACAGGCATATAACCGTGACCCG
>JAOULV010000267.1 GCA_029881835.1 Rhodospirillaceae bacterium | reverse complement strand
CTAAACGATAAAAACCCCCTAATTGCAAATGGTGCCAGCCTAAAGCCAATTATCCCAGACTGGATGGTTATTCGTGAACAAGAATAGATTTAAAAAATTCTGCCCCCCACCAGCCCTATCAACCAGCCCCTATTCACAGGCACGCTCTACTGCTAAGCTGGTTTTGCTTTACAACAAGGCACGTTTGTAATGGGGAAATAAGCGTCTATGGGGATATCCGAATCAACAATAATGCCGCCCAGCGATTTGGGCGACCTGCTGGAACTGATTGGTCAGGTTTATGATCACCGCTTGAAAGAGTGCGGACCCACGGCGGGTGGAGTTTTCTGGAAAAATGAAGAAGGGCAAACCCTTCGTTACGAAGTTTTATTGCAAATAATTGATAACGCAGACTTAAACGGCAACGTAACCATAAACGATCTTGGTTGCGGATATGGCGCGCTTTTCGAAATGATAAAAAATTCCCCACTTATCAATAATAGCAAATATATCGGTTACGACGTTTCAAGAGAGATGATTGATTCTGCGCGCATACGCAACCACGACAACCGGGCCGAATTTATACATAGCCCAATTGCGACCGAGACTGCTGATTATTCATTCGTTTCCGGAACATTCAATATGTCGTTAGGCGCAATTGAACATATGTGGCTTGAATATATTCACGCCAGCATTCGTATGTTGTGGAAAAATACCAAAAAGGGTTTGGCTTTTAATATGCTTGATATTCGTTCCGAAAACAGACTTTTTGATCTTTATTATGCGGACCTTGACGGGATGGTTGAATTCGCCAAAACCCTAACACCCAAGGTTGAGGTGATTGAAGATTATCCGCTTGATGAATGGACAATACTAATGCGCCGCTAATTATTTTGTTTAATTATTTGGGGGCTATGGCGCGAAGCTCGGCCTCAAGTTGCTGTGGCGTTAGATTTTCAATTGGCAGTGCAACAAACTTTCTAATTTGATATTCAATATCAGAATAAACCCGCCTTGTTTCGTAACGTTTTGCAATTTCCGGCCCTTTAACGGCCGCCGGATCGGCAAAGCCCCAATGTAAATTAACGGGCGTAGAATACCAGATCGGACATTGTTCTTTTGCCGCATTACCGCAAACCGTTATCACAACATCCAAATGTGGCGCGCGCGCGGTTGCAAATTCATTCCAGCTTTTTGATCGCAAGCCCGCCGTTGAAATCCTTACATCGTTAAGGGTTTCAACGACAAAGGGGTTGATTTCACCAACCGGGTTACTGCCTGCGCTAAATGCTTCAAACCGCCCTTGGCCATAATAATTAAGCAACGCTTCTGCCATTATTGAACGGGCAGAATTTCCGGTACATAGAAAAAGTACTTTAAGCGGTGCGTCCTGCATCTAATTTGAATAACCCATCATGCGTTTGATTTTACTTCAACACCAAGCGCTGCTTGGGCTGCGGATAACCTTGCGATGGGAACACGGTAGGGTGAACAAGATACGTAGTCCAGACCGATTTTATGGAAAAAACGAATTGAATCCGGGTCGCCGCCGTGTTCACCACATATACCAATATGCAATTCACTGTTTTCTGCGCGACCGCGTTCGGTTCCTATTTTTACAAGCTCGCCCACGTATTGGGCATCAATGCTAACAAACGGATCTTTTTCAATCACGCCTTTTTCGCGGTAAATGCCGATGAACTTGCCTGAATCATCGCGCGACAGACCATAGGTTGTTTGCGTAAGGTCGTTGGTGCCAAAGCTAAAAAATTCCGCTTCTTTGGCAATTTCACCAGCGGCTAATGCCGCGCGGGGAAGTTCAATCATTGTACCGACATGGTAGTTAATGTTTACGCCTGTTTTTTCCATTACCTCGGTGGCAATTTTATCAACTAGTTTTTTCAAAATTGAAAACTCGTTTAACGTGGCAACAAGCGGTATCATTATTTCCGGTTTTACTACCACTTTTTCTTTTGCCAGTTCGCATGCGGCTTCAAATATTGCCCGGGTCTGAACCTCATAAATTTCGGGGTACGTAATGCCAAGGCGGCATCCACGATGGCCAAGCATCGGGTTAAATTCATGCAATTGCACAATGCGCGCTTCTACTTCTTCTTCTTTTACGCCCAAATCATTTGCCACCGCTTGAATATCGGCTTTGCGGGTTGGTAAAAATTCGTGCAGTGGCGGGTCAAGCAGGCGAATGGTTACCGGCAGCCCTTCCATTATGCGAAACAGTTCAAGAAAATCATTTTTTTGATGGGGTAACAATTTATCCAGTGCCGTCCGCCTAGATTGTTCGCTATCGGCCAATATCATTTCACGCATATGCATAATACGGGTCGGATCAAAAAACATATGTTCGGTCCGGCACAGGCCAATACCTTCGGCCCCAAAATTTCGTGCCACGGTGGCATCTTTGGGTGTTTCGGCATTGGCGCGAACCTTAAGGGTGCGAACCGCATCTGCCCATTTCATCAATTTTGAAAAATCACCACCCAGTTCCGGATCAACCGTCGGCACTACACCTTTTATTATTTGTCCGCTGGCACCATCAATGGTTACCATGTCGCCCTCGCCCAACGTAACGCCCAGCGCAGACATTGTTTTTTTC
>JAOULV010000031.1 GCA_029881835.1 Rhodospirillaceae bacterium | reverse complement strand
CCGCCACCGGTGGCGCAGATACGCTCGTAGCCCCAACCGATGAAGTCATTAAGGTGACATTAGGTGATGGAAGCAGCCAGCTGCCCCCAAGCGAAGGCTTGGATCAGGCATTTATTCCATCCGAACCCGAGCCTGCGCCAACCGTGGAGCAGGGTACTGCGCCCACAACAACGCAACCGCCAAGCACACCAGCCGCTACGCCGCCTGTGGGTGAAGCCCCACCACCAGAGCCAGAGCCCGAACCCGAACCCGAACCAGAACCAGAACCAGAACCAGAACCAGAACCAGAACCAGAACCGGGAATGGAAATTGAAGGCGGGCGCGGTGACGATGTTTTGTATGGTGGATCCGGAAACGATGAAATCGAAGGCGGCCAAGGCGCCGACACCATTTATGGCGGTGCCGGAAATGATGAAATAGAAGGCGGCCAAGGCGCCGACACCATTTATGGCGGTGCCGGAAATGATGAAATAGAAGGCGGCCAAGGCGCCGATACCATTATCGGCGGGGAAGGCGATGATATTTTAGAAGGCGGCAAAGGTGCCGATACGTTCGTCTTCACCAATAATGACGGCGATGATGTAATACTTGATATCGCTGAGGGTGATATTCTTCGCTTTGAAGGCGATGAATTTAGCGCCGATGATTTTTCTATCCAGCATTCAGACGATGGGGCAACCATAACATTTGGCGATGACAGTAATGTTTCGGTTACCCTAAACGATGTTGATCCGGGCGATGGCTATACCATAACCCAAGAACCTGGCGCGGTGGTCGTGACATTTGATGATGATACGCTAGATTAAATATTATTATTCATCGTTGTCGTATGGGTTGCGACCTTTGCGTACATGCAGGCGCAAGGGGATGCCCCATAATTCAAAATCCTCACGTAGCGCGTTGGCCAAATAGCGCTGGTATGATTCCGGCAGGCCCTTGGTGTGGCTAACAAAAAGAGCAAAGGTCGGCGGGCGGGTTTTTGGTTGCGTCATGTAGCGCACCTTTACCCTTCTGCCGCCAACCAGTGGCGGCTGGTGGTCATGCAGCACCTGCTCGAGCCAACGGTTTAGCTGGCCTGTTGAAATACGCCTGTTCCAAACCTCAAACACATCAAAAACCGCATCCAGCAGTTTATCCATGCCTTTTCCTTTTTGTGCCGAGATAGTGACAATCGGAACACCGCGAACTTGGGGTAGGGATGTTTGCAAGCGATCTTCTAGTTTCTGCATTGCTTCTTTTTTATCTTTGATTAAATCCCATTTATTCACGGCTATTACCAATGCGCGGCCTTCATCGATAACCGACCCGGCAATGGTTAAATCTTGTTTTTCAAGCATGTCTTCAGCGTCAAGCACCAAAACCGATACTTGCGAAAAATCAATCGCGCGCCGGGTGTCGTTGGTGCTTAAATATTCAACCTTTTCGGTTACGCGTGATTTGCGCCGAAGACCGGCAGTGTCAATCAGGTTAATTGCCCGGCCTTTGTATTGCCATGGTATGGAAATGCTGTCGCGGGTAATTCCGGCTTCCGGCCCGGTCAACATACGTTCGGATCCCAAAAGACAATTTACCAATGTTGACTTGCCAACATTTGGCCGCCCAACAATGGCCATCTGTAGCGGCCTTTGCTTGATCGCATCATCGTCATCATTGTCTTCGAATTCATAATCATAGGATTTAAAAGAATTTTTGTTTTTCTTGGCGCGATCAAAATAAGGTTTTAACGCGTCATAAAGCCCATCAATTCCTTCGCCGTGTTCGGATGAAACGGCAATCGGTTCGCCTAGGCCCAGTTCGTACGCTTCTAACCGTCCGGCTTCGCCGGCACCGCGCTCACATTTGTTGGCCACCACTATTACCGGTGTCTTGCTTTTGCGTAGCAGTCCTGAAAAATGTTTATCGACAGGGGTTATGCCGACACGGGCATCAAACATCATTAACGCAACATCTGCTTCTTTAAGGGCAATTTCGGTTTGCCCGCGCATGCGCGATTCCAAGCTTTCGTCATTAACGTCTTCAAGTCCGGCAGTATCAATAACCCGAAATTGCATATCGGCTATTTTTCCGGCACCTTCCCTGCGGTCGCGAGTGACGCCGGGGGCGTCATCAACAATGGCCACACGTTTCCCGACAAGACGGTTAAACAGGGTTGACTTGCCCACGTTGGGCCGCCCGATAATGGCAACTGTAAATGTCATTAATACATATCCGAAATGTGTGTGGCGCCAACCTTAGCGATAAGCGACAAGTGTTGCGTTGTTAGCAAGAAAATAAACGTAGCTACCTGCGGCAATTGGCGGTACCGAAACACCGTCAGGCATTTTTTCCGAACCAATAACCCGCCCGCTATATGGCGATATTGCAACTGCGGCACCTTGGCTGCTGACCACAATCAAGCGATCGCTAACAAGCAACGGCCCGTTCCACACAATGTGTGATTCTCTGGTTTCGGGGTCTACGTAGCTTGGCAAAGTATTTACCCATAAAATCCGTCCACTGTTTCGCTCAACCGCAGCAAGGTCTTGGTTGCCGGTAATGGTGAAAATATAATCACCCGCCACCCACGGAGACTGATAGCCGCCTATATTTTTTTCCCACAAAGGGGTTCCCGACCTAAGGTCAAGAGATGCCATCAGGCCAGAGTTGCTGGAAACAAATACCCGGCCGCGATCAACAACCGGATTTCCCCGAATGTGTGAAATCAGCGATGATGCGCTTGTTTTGTTGCCCGATGAAAGCGATACCGACCAGAGCTGACGTCCGTTTTCTACTTTAAGCGCCACTACTTCACCCGATGTATAGGGAACCACAACCACGTCCTCGCTAACCGCAGGGCTGGCAGAACCAAGCAAGATGGTGTCTTCGCGCGATCCGGAATGGTTCCACAGTGTGGCACCGTCATGGGCAGATAGTACGTGGAGCATGTTATCAATGGTGGCTACAAATATGCGTCCACCGCGTACCGTTGGCGCGGTGCGTATTGGGCCGGAAACTTTGCGCCGCCATATTTCTTTTCCGCTTTTGCTGTCTATGGCTATTACCTCGGCAAAACCGGTTCCGGCAAAAACCCGGCCTCTTTCATAGGCTATTCCGCCTTGAATGTGGCCATCATCTTCTTTGTCAGGTGTTAGCGCTGTGCGCCACAGTCTTTTTCCGGTTTCGGCATTGAACGCAGAAATGTTTGATTGGGTATCAATCGCAAAAAGCGTTCCTTCGGCGACTATTGGTGATGTGGTGAAACGCGCACTGCTGTCTGCGCCCGCACCAATATCCACACTCCACACCTTGTTGAGATTTGCCGCTGCCTGAATGTGGTGCATGGCATGGTCGGCATAGCCGCCATTTTGCGGCCAATCAGGTGTAGGTGAAGGGGCGGGAAGCCTTATTTGCAAAGCTTCTTCCTCGGCATTCAAATCAGGCGACAGGGTTGTTTCGTGCAAAAGAACCGATATGCGATCACCCGGAAGCGGCGCGGTTTCTTCTTCTAGCCCAAACCATGATGAGCACGCACCGAGCAAAACCGCTGACATGACCAGCAGTGAAACGCGTAATATATGTTTTTTGACAATCAACAAAATATTTCCTTATTTAAGAGCCAAGCACCGCCAATAATTTTCTCGCACGCGAACGTATGCCATCAGGCGCTTGGGAATCGTTACCAAGAGAAGCAAAAATATTTTTTGCATTTTCGTTGTTGCCAGATTCAATTTCCAACAAGGCCAATATTTCACGCACGCTATAACGCCACGGGTTATTATCGCTATTAGCCGCATTAAGACGTTTTTTTAATTCATCGCGATTTTCGCCAGCTACTTTTATTTCTTGTAACGCACCAAGTACAAGCGCCAACCCACGAACATCACCATCGTTAGATGTGTTTTCGGCAATTTCTTGGTAAATAACCGCCGCTACTTTGTTGTCGCCTTTATTAGAAAGTAGTGCGGCCTGCTGGAATTGCGCCAAAACCTGATAGCCGCTTTTTCCCTCAGCCCCAAGCTTGCCTAACTCAGAAAGCGCTTGATCGGTATCACCGCTTCTGGCCGCCATCTCGGCACTGTATAAAATTTCACTTTCGCTCATACGAACAGAGGTGGTGTATGTTTTCCAGCCCTGATAGCCCGCAACCACAACAACGACCGACAGCGCAATACCAACTATGAAACCGCCGTAGCGCTTCCATAGTTTATGCATCTGCTCTTCACGCAGTTCTTCGTTGATTTCGCGCATTAGCGCATCTTCGCTATGATCTGCCACTTTTTTCTTTCCGTCAGGTTATTGCCCTAGTTGTTGCCTAAGATAGCCATGCAACCGGGCAATAGCAATGCCCCCAAATCCCCCAAAAGCCCCCAAAGATTGTGCAAATCGGGGGTTGGCGGGCTTAGGCGGTGGCCCGCCATTTGATCGAACAGCCCATGGAGGGTATCTGATCAACCGGCCCATCACCTGTTTTGGCGACCATTTCCATGGCTTCAAACAGTTCACGCCTTGCCCCTTCGGGGGCCGTTTCCTTGCGCGATTCGTCAAGCCGACCTCTGTATTGCAGGCCAAAATCTTTATCAAAGCCAAAAAAGTCTGGCGTGCATACGGCGTCATAGGCGCGCGCTATTTCTTGCGTTTCATCAAATAAATAGGGGAAGGGGTAGGATTTTTCTTTTGCTACCGCCCGCATTCTCTCAAAACTGTCTTCCGGGTACTGGCTTGCGTCATTGGAATTTATTGCGGCCACACCGATACCAATTTTGATTAAATCGCCAGCGTCTCTTATCAGTCTGTCTTGGATGGCTAAAACATAGGGGCAATGATTGCATATAAACATTATTAAGGTGCCTTTGGGTCCCCTGACGTCGGACAGGGAATATGTCCTTCCGTCAACACCGGGAAGGCTGAATTCCGGGGCTTTCCAGCCAAAATCGCAAATCGGGGTTTCCATTGCCGGCATTTTTTCTGCTCCTTTTGGTTGTTGGTTGTGGCGTGGTTAACGAATACTTAACTGAGGTAGTGGAATCTTATGCTTAACAATAATGCGGTTCAATTTTGTGGCGCAACTGCTTTGCTGCTCCCAAGGGAAAATATTGGTATGTCACTATCTGGCAAGAATTTAATTAGGATTTCCACGGTTGCTTTTTTAACCGCCTTTCTGTCGGGCTGCAGCTTTTACGACGTAATGCCAAAGCCGATAATGTCAACGATTGGCAACCTATTTCCAATTGATACCGCACTTATAATGACTACCGATAAAACAATAGCAGACCATGCGGTATCGGCTGCCAGCGGTAAGGACTGCCGAACCACCCGTCAGGAGCAAGGGCGTACATATTGCGTGGAAGATGAACCAAACCCCGCTCCAGAAGTAACGTGCTATAATACTATCGGTGATGTAACGTGCTATTCACAACCGGAAGCGAACACCCCAAAAGAAAAAATAGTAGGTAGCGCAAAATATCCCGGACAGACGCAGCGTTGAATAAAAAACAAACGTCCTGTCATGTAGATAGATTTATAGTTACGGGTAACAAATGAAACGCCTTTTTATTGCTATATCAATTCTGATATTTGTTATCGGTGGGACCGTGTGGGTGTTAAAGGGCAATCCCGAATATGACCCCGCAGTTGTTAAAAAAATCAAACTCGCCTCAAAAATAAAAAAACTAAAACCAATTGCCGAAGCCGGCGATATGGAAGCCCAATATGAAATGGGCGGCTATTATGAAGCCGGCCAAGGGGTTGCCCCCGATATGGGCATTGCCGCTTATTGGTATAAAAAGGCGGCAGAACAGGGCCACGTTCCGGCACAATTCAGCCTTGGTAAAATTTACGAAAGCGGCGAAGGATTAAATCAAGATTTCTTTGCCGCATCAAAATGGTATCGTTTGGCCGCAAGCTTCGGCAACCATCGTGATGCCCAATTCAATCTAGCGCAAATGTATTTTAAGGGTCGTGGCGTGGATCATGATTATGGCAAGGCCATAACATTTTACCGCCAAGCCGCATCCCAGGGCCACCCGGTTGCACAATTCATCCTTGGCGCAATGTATGAAGAAGGCTGGGGTGTAACGCAGGATTATATTGTTGCCTACATGTGGTACAAAATGGCCGAACCAAAGGCCGAGGAAACGATTGCGGTAAATCGTAGCTACAACCCGACAAGGGCGTTAGAAAAAATAAAATCAAAAATGAACCGCTACCAAATTGAAGAAGCGGAAAAAAGAATAATTAAAAATGCAAAAAAGCCATGAACCAATTGAAGTAATTATTTTTGTGGCAGGCGAATTCTAACAATTCCCTTGAAATCATCAGGATCGGCGATTTCGCCTTTGCGGATTATTTCCAATCGACCCTTGCGCGCAAGGTGCACAGCTTGTTGTTTTATGGCATTAATATAACGTCGCCATAATTCAGGCCCGTCTTTGGGACGACGTTTTTTCTCGGCCAATGCCATGGCGACATCTTTGAAAGACATGGTCTTGCCACCCGCCAGCACGCCAATGATAAACGCGGCAACCGGGTCGTCTTTTGTTTCTTTGGTGTTATTATTATCTTCGCTCATGATTGGGGGGTTCTAGCACGCCAAAGCAATACAGTCTTGGGGTTTTTTTAAAAAAGTTGGCTACTGGCCAAACCGTCAAACACAAACTGTACCGCCAACGCCGCCAATAATACACCCACCACCCGCGAAAGCACGTTAAGCCCGGTAACCCCAAGTGCGCGCTGTAATTGGCTGGAAACCATAAGTGACGCCAGACAAATAACCAGCACTGCCAACAGTGCGGCTATTACGCCGGCTAATTTGACGGGGTCGTTTCCGGCATCGGCGCTTAACAACACAACCGCGCCCATGGTTCCGGGCCCGGCAATTAGCGGGGTGGCCAACGGAAACACTGAAATATCTTGACGGTGTTTGGCCTCAATCGTTTCGTCTTCGGTGGTTGATGTGCCACCCGATGGTCTGGCAAAAACCATATCAACGGCAATCAGGAAAAGCAGCAATCCCCCGGCAACGCGCATGGCGGCTAACGTAATGCCAAGATGTTCCAGTGCCGCACCACCGAAAAATGCAAACAGCAATAGTATGGCGGTTGCAATACCCACACCTTTTAGCGCCATATTACGTCGTTCACGTGCGCTGGAGCGCGTAGTAAGGGCAGCAAAAAGGGCGGCAACGTCTATGGGGCCGATAGTGGCAAAAAATGTGGCAAAGGCTATAAGCGCTGTTTCGGTCATGGCGGGAACGGTATCACAAAAGCGGTCTTATAAAAGATATTTTGTGGTTTCCACATCTCGTAAAAATCCTTTTAATCTGGTAGTTATTATTAACCATGAAAGATGATGCGATAACACATTTTACAAAACCCCACCCCCATCCCTTGGGCGCGGTTCGTCACGGCGGGGACATAGCTTCGGCCGAGGCCATTTTTGGTGCCCCTGAAAATGGCTGGCTTGACCTTTCCACCGGGATAAATCCAAACCCGTACCCGTTGGCTGAAATTCCGCCAGAATTTTTGCAAAGGCTTCCGGGCAGGGGCGAAATGAACCGTCTTTTACAGGTAGCCAGAAACTATTACCGTGTTTCGGAAAATGCAGAAATTATTGCCGCACCGGGTTCGCAGGCATTGGTTAGGTTGGTTCCGACAATATTTAGCCACGGTCAAGTTTCGATTCTTGGCCCCACTTACGCCGAACACCAACCGGCGTGGGAATCAGCCGGGCACCTTGCTGTTAGTGCTGAGAGCACCTGCGCCCAGGCGGCGGGAACAGCAAATTATTCGCTGGTGGTAAACCCCAATAACCCGACCGGAACAAAACATCAGGTTGATGGGCTTTTAGCGTTGGCCGAAGAAATGTTTGATCGGGGCGGCGCCTTGGTTGTGGATGAAGCATTTGCTGATACCTGCCCGGAACTTTCGCTTTGTCCTCATGCGGGTCAACCTGGATTGATAATATTGCGATCATTTGGAAAATTTTTTGGTATGGGCGGGGTAAGGCTTGGTTTTGTTGTTACCGACAAACAAACAGCCAAATCAATAGAGCGCGCCCTTGGGCCGTGGGCGGTATCGGGCCCTGCTATATGGGCGGGAATAAGCGCAATGAACGATGAAAAGTGGATTTTGCAAAACAAAAAACAACTTGGCGAAAATGCCAAAAGGTTAGATGACATTTTGTTAAAAACGGGCATGGAAATTATTGGCGGCACAACACTATTTCGTCTGGCCAGTGTTGTTGGCGCAAATGAAATTTATGAACGCCTTGGCAGAAATGGTATTTTGGTTCGCCCATTTGATGAAAACCCGAACTGGCTTCGTTTTGGTATTCCGGCAAATGATGAAGCTTTCAATCGTCTTGAAAGTGCGCTTGACGGTTAGCTTGCGGGAAAGCGCTTAACATTGGGCCTAATATTTCTGTAATTTAACTTTCGGGGATCGGCGGTATTTACGCCCGGGGCTTCGACTATTAAAATATCAGACGCAATTTTTTCAAAATCAGCGCGAAAATGGACCGAACTTTTCAAGCCCAATATCGCACATTTATTTACATCAATACCCAAATGCCCAAACATGGCGCGGTCTGCGGCTTGTTGTTTTTTGCTCGATACAACAATTTTTACTCCACCGGTTTCCAATAATGCCATTGGCCCTAAATCAATTTTTGCGCCGGCATAAAACGGCCCCTCGGCCATAAAGCTACCGCTACCCAAGGCCAAAACCTTAAATGTTGCGTGCAGTGGAGTATCGCCATAAATGCGCTTTCTTGCGCCAAAATCCATTTCGAAACTGTTGCCAGTCCCAACGCCCGTTGCCGTTTGTACCGCAATCGGTTCGGCAAAAATGCCAATTACTGAATTATCAATTCCGGCTTTTATCATCGCTTTTAATAACCCGGTGGTATCGCCATCCCCGCCACCACCGGGGTTATCTTGGGTATCGGCCAATATAACCGGGCCGGATAATTTGCCTTGCGCCATAATTTCTTTGGCCCGCAAAAGCGCTTCATCGGGCGAATAAAGGGTTCCGGCGAAATCTTTTTCGCATCCCACCAATAACCGCATTACCCCGTTTGCGGCTTTTTTTACCATTTCAATATCGCTACCCGATGCCACCGCCGCTGGCCCACAATCAAACACATCGGCCGGGGGGAAACCCATGGCAAGGGAAACCGCATCAACCCCATCTGTTTCAAATTCGCGCAAGCGGGCATAAATTCCTTTGGCCGGTTCCGATGTGGTTGCCTGCCATGTCAACGGAACCAAAAATGGCGCACTGACAAGTTCCACGTGGCGTTTTTTAGTATCAATAATTATTTGGTTTAAAATGTTGGCCGCACGTTCACCGGTTTGTTTCATATCAACATGGGGGTAGGTGCGATAAACCACCAATCCATCCACCATGGAACACATTTTGGCGCTTATGTTGGCATGAAAATCAAGCGCAACCACAATTGGCACGTCGGGCCCAACTGCTGTGCGAATGCGGTTTAATATTTCGCCATCGCCATCAGAAAAATTTTCAGACACCATGGCCCCGTGCAGGTCCATAAAAACCGCATCTATGTTTTCTGCATCTTTAATGCTGGCCAGCATCAATTCCATTATGGCTTCAAAGGCATCGTTCGTGACCAAGCCCGATGGCGGTGCCGCACACCAGACAAGGCCCACCAATTCATGCCCCATTTTTTTTGCAACGTCGCCAAACCCGCTCACGGCCAAATTAATACCATGAGTTAGCTTGAAAACATCATCACCCGAACACAGCCCCGGCCATGCATCAGAAGCAACAAAATCATCATATGTGGCAGTGCTGGTGGCAAAGGTGTTTGTTTCGTGATGAAAGCCGCCTAGTGCAATTCGTGCCATTGGCTTTACCTTTGTTTTGGGTGTTTTAGGGTTCTATCAATTCGCCGTGACGCGCGCATGATGTTTCGGCCAATTCGACAAAATATTCTGTAATAGATTCTGGCGGTTTAACTGTTTCGGGGTCTTCGCCCGGCATCGCTTCGGCCCGCATAGCGGTGCGTGTTCCGCCGGGGTTAATCAGGTTGACCCTGACGTTAGATTTTTTTGTTTCTTCGGCGTAAATGTTTGCAAGCATTTCCAAACCTGCCTTGGAAATTGCGTACGACCCCCAATAGGCGCGCGCCACATGGCCAACGGTTGAGGTAACAAAAATTGCTCTGCCTGCCTCTGATTGGCGCAATAGGGCATCAAAGCTACGAACAAGACGCCAGTTGGCCGTAAGATTGACCGCCATTACTTGATCCCATTTTTTGGGCTCAATATGGCTTAGCGGTGAAAGCTGTCCTAACAGCCCCGCATTACCGATAAGAATGTCCAGTTTACCAAAGCGCTCATAAACGGCTGCTCCCATTTGGTCTATCATATCAAAATTGGTTA
>JAOULV010000266.1 GCA_029881835.1 Rhodospirillaceae bacterium | reverse complement strand
GTATCGCCACGACCCACGGTTACCGCAGTGGCATTGATAAAGGCATCGCTGCCCGAACCATAGGCAAGCCCCGGCCCGGAACCAGATGGCGGCCACTGGGCCAAACCGCAGGCGCCCAACAGCAACGCCGAACCAAGGGCCATAAATAATTTTGCTTTTTTAAGGGATTTTACGTTCATCAACAAATTATCGCCTCACCCTCGCCCGTTTATCAACGATACTTTTTAAAAAATCTCTTAAAAACATAGGCTCCGCTATTCGGGAACCTCTCCCTCAACAAAAGGAACAAACCTAACCCAGCCCAGTTCTGTGGTTTCCACCCCGGTTTCGGTTTTTACCACCTTGAACAAACGCTGATCATGGAAATCATCACCAATCGGCACAACCATTATTCCGCCAACTGCCAATTGGTCAATTAACACCGGGGGAAAATCCACCGCCGCTGCGGTAACAATTATACGGTCAAACGGGGCTTGTTCTTTCCAGCCAACCGAACCATCGCCCAGTTTGGTGGTAATATTATGAAGCCCCAGTTCGCTAAACCTTTTTTCGGCCTCTTCTTTCAGGCCGCGATGGCGTTCAATCGTATAAAGCCTGCGACAAAGCGGCGATAAAACCGCCGCCTGATAACCCGAACCAGTGCCTATTTCCAAAACCTTGTGTCGGTCGGTTAATTCCAACGCTTCGGTCATCATCGCCACTACCAACGGCTGGCTTACGGTTTGCTGATGGCCGATTGGTAATGCGGTGTTTTCATAGGCCCTGTCTTGGAATGCCAGCGGCACAAACATATCGCGCGGCACGTTTTCCATGGCGCGAATAACCTTTTCATCCCTGACGCCACCTTGGCGTAGCTCTAAAACCAGCGCCATTAATCTTGGGTCGGGTCCGTGGGATTTATTCATATTACGATATCACTTCTAGGCCGCCCATATAGGGGCGCAGAGCTTCGGGCACGGTGATCGATCCATCGGCATTTTGATAATTTTCCATCACCGCCACCAAGGCACGGCCCACCGCCAGACCAGAACCATTTAAGGTGTTAACGAATTCGGGTTTCTTTTCGCCCGCACGTCTAAATCGCGCGTTCATGCGCCGGGCCTGAAAATCGCGCGTGTTGGAACAGCTTGAAATTTCGCGGTAGGTATTTTGCCCCGGTAACCAGACTTCGATATCAAATGTTTTGGCCGCACCAAAGCCCATATCCCCGGTGCACAGCATTACGGTTCTAAATGCCAGACCCAAACGCTTTAATATTTCTTCCGCCGCCCCGGTCATGCGCAAAAGTTCAGCGTCGCTGTCTTCTGGCTTTACAACCGATACCAGCTCGACCTTGGTGAATTGGTGTTGACGGATCATGCCGCGGGTATCTTTGCCGGCCGAACCCGCTTCGGAACGAAAACACCATGTCATGGCGGTATAACGCCGGGGTAAATAATCTTCCGCTATAATTTCGCCCGCGACCAGATTGGTCAGCGGAACCTCGGCGGTGGGGATTAACCAAAAGCCTTCTTCTGTTTTGAATAAATCCTCTGAAAATTTCGGCAATTGCCCGGTGTTATAAAGTGCATTGTCGCGCACCAGTGCGGGCGGGTTGGTTTCAACATAACCAAATTCATTGGTGTGAATGTCCAGCATAAAGTTGGCTAACGCGCGTTCCATTTTGGCCAGCGCACCGGATAATACCACAAAGCGCGCACCTGACATTTTGGCCGCTACTTCAAAATCCATCATTCCTAAATTTTCACCCAGCTCGAAATGTTCTTTGGGCGTAAAATCAAATTTCGGTGCATCACCTACACGGCGAACCTCGACATTATCGGCTTCGGACGTGCCATCGGGTACGTCAGCATCGGGGATGTTGGGGATGGTGGCTAAAACTGCGCTTAATGATTCTGTTTTTTGTTTGGCCTCAAGCTCCGCTTGCGCTTGGGCGTCCTTGGATTTTGCGACCTCGGCCATGGCGGCGGATGCGTCTTCGCCTTTTGCTTTTAATTGGCCAATTTCCTTGGCCGCGGCATTGCGCTTGGCCTGAATTTCCTGGGCGCGGGTTTCTATTTCCCGGCGTTCAGTATCTAGGGCCAAGATATCTTGGGCTAATGCCTTGGCCTCGTCCGCGGTTCGCCCACGGCGCACCATTCCCGCTTCAAAAATTTCAGGGTTTTCTCTAATGGCGCGAATATCGTGCATTAGGTTTTGCTTTCCTCTGTGTTTTTGTCATCTTCTTCGTCTTCGGGCGAATCGTCATCCGTGTCTTCATTTTCACCCTGTTTGCGTTTCTTTTCCACTATGGCGACAGACCATATGGATATTTCGTAAAGCAGTATGGTTGGCACCGCCAGCCCGATTTGGCTGATTACATCGGGTGGGGTCAAAATGGCGGCGGCAACAAAGGCTATGACAATCGCGTAGCGGCGTTTGGCCCGCATGCCCTTGGCGGTTATCATTCCGGCGCGGCCCAATAACGTCATCACTACCGGCAGTTCAAAACAAATACCAAAAGCAAATATCAGGCGCATGACCAGTGATAAATATTCGCTAACCTTGGTTTCCAATTGTATGGGAAGGCCGCCCGCGCCCTGCAATGATTCAAAGCCGATAA
>JAOULV010000030.1 GCA_029881835.1 Rhodospirillaceae bacterium | reverse complement strand
TTCCAAATCCATGACCCCACCACCCCCAACAAACAGGGCAATGACCGGGGGATGTCTTATCGTTCGGGTATTTATTACGCGTCTGACGAACAAAAAAATATTGCGTTAAAAACCATGGCCGATGTTGATGCGTCGGGTAACTGGCCCGGCAAGGTGGTGAGCGAACTAAAACCGGTTGGTGATTTTTGGCAGGCCGAGCCCGAACATCAAGATTATCTTCAGCGCATCCCCAATGGCTATACCTGCCATTTTGTCCGCCCCGATTGGGTTTTATGAATTGTTGTTCCCGCGCAGAATAAATGTCGCACTGTCCCTGATGGGCATAAATTGTGCCCTTGAAGATCGCATGTTTAAATCCTGACCCCGCTACCAACTATAACAAAGTGCTCGACTTGAAAAAGTTTAGGCATTTTTGTTTTGTAATGGTGCGTAGTTTTTGTCGCTAAAAACACATGATGTGAAGAAGGGGACAACCTTTCGGTGAAAGCAGCAAAAGTCACTTTGAGGTTACGATTTCTGGGGCTGGTTTGAAATATTCGCCAAGTGTGTTATAGTGCGTTTATCCAACGAAATTGATGATTTTAAATCGCAGCACACCTGTGTTTTGAGGTTGTGGCGCTGTGTGTCATTAGTTAAAGGATAACCTAGGAGAGAATTTATGTCTGATGTTGCTGCCTTTGAGTGCATCAATGAAGCCAAAGTTGATATGGATCATATCTACAACCAGTCGGATCCGAGAAATTATTATCGCGAGCTCAACAAGCTTGATTATGCAATACCCGACACGGCAAAACCCATTTTTCAAAATTTAATCGGTCACTTACAGGATCGTGCAGACGAACCCGTCCATGTGTTGGATCTGGGGTGTTCTTACGGCGTTAATGCGGCAATCTTGAAATATGACCTTTCAATGGATGATCTTTACGAGCATTGGGCCCAAAAACAAATAGCGGACGCAACCCCAGAGGAAGTTCTTGCATATGATCAGAGTTTTCTTGCCAATATGGATAATTCGGACGACATCGTGATGATTGGATTGGACCAAGCTGAAAATGCAATTTCATATGCAACAGAGACAGGTCTTCTTGATGACGGAATTGTTGCCAATCTTGAAACCGAAATGCTGTCCGATGATGAAAAAGATACTCTGGGGCAAGTTGATCTAGTCATATCCACCGGTTGCGTTGGTTATTTAACCGAAAAAAGTTTTGAGCGCTTTATGCCCGCCGTGTCCAAAGGCCGCCAACCGTGGATTGCAAATTTTGTGCTGCGGTTGTTCCCGTTTGACCATATTGAACAGTCATTGAACACCTGTGGTTATGCAACCGAAAAACTAGAAGGAGAAACCTTTTTTCAGCGCCATTTCGCCTCTGGTGATGAGCGAGAAGATGTTCTTGGTAAGTTGTGCGAACATGGCGTTGACCCAACGGGCAAGGAATCTGAAGGACGCTTTGTGGCTGAGTTTTATTTATCGCGTCCAGCGGCAGAGGTGGCAAAGATTCCGCTAGAACAATTACTTTCTACTTGAATGCGTCGTTCGCCAAAATTTGTGTCCCGCACGCGTAGCTATTATTGAGCATAAACCGCGTCCCTGATGAACAAAATTCATGTCCTTGGGCCGAAGCGCTAGGGACTTAAGCGACATTTGTTCTGCTAAGTGACATATTTAATGGTGCGCCCGAGAGGATTCGAACCTCTGACCCCCAGATTAGGAATCTGGTGCTCTATCCTGCTGAGCTACGGGCGCACAATGTTGCTGGATAAATCGGCGTTAATTGCCAAACACGCTGTCAATCGGCATTGAATAATAAAGCGTTGTGGTTTCCGAACCGGGGTTTCTATCGCCATAACCGTTATTTGAATAATGTGAAATAGCTATGCCGACGCGCGAGCGGTCATCCATGCGGTAGGCTAATTCAAACTGCGATCTGAATTCAATCGCATGGCCAAGATCAAAATCACTGCCACCCTTATTATAATAATGCGGGGCGAAGCTTGGGGTTGCGACAATGCGCCGACCCAGATAAATATCTGCCAAAATCCCCGCGCCAATAAAACCACTACCGTTGCTGGTTAGTGATGCCGCGACGAACGGCTTTATAAAGCCCAAATATTTTTCGTCATGGCGGTATTCGGCCCTGAATTCCACGCCTTCGTCGTTTTTGCGGTTCCAGTCATAATGGCCCACCCCAAAAGAAATAAACGCCGGGTCATCTGCCGTTGCCGGGTTTGGCGCAATGCCCAATCCCAGCGCAAAAACGCTTAGCAGTGCAAAATATTTGATTTTGGTAAATTTCATTTGTTTTCCCCGGCACTTATTTTTTTATCAAAGCCATTGTTTGAAACTGTCTTGGCGCCATTTTAGGGAAATAAACCAAAAATTCAAAGGCTTTGCAGGGGGATAGCCAATTTTAGAAAAATCAGCCGGAAATGGGCTTAAAATGGTCTGTGGCCCGGGTCAGCCGCCGCCTTATGCCCGGTTCCATGGCCGAATGCCCGCCATCTGCAACAACATCCAAAATCGCCCCCGGCCACGCCTGGGCCAGTTTTTGCGCGGTGGAAATTGGGCATATTACGTCATAACGCCCCTGCACGATTGTAGCTGGCAGATGGCTTATTTTATTCACCCCGCCCAACAATTGTTTAGGGGCCAAAAACATGGAATTTGAAAAATAATGCGCTTCAATCCGCGCTATGGATATGGCGTAAGCATCAAACGCTCTGCCGCTGGGGTGAATAGGGTTTGGCAACAAGGTTGAGCAGGCATTTTCATAATTTGCCCACCTGCGTGCCGCCGGCAGGTGAATTTCCGGGTCGGGGTCGTTTAACAAAACCGAATAAGATGAAAGCAAATTTTTTGCATCAATCCCGGGGTGGGATGAAAACTCGGCCCAGGCCTCAGGAAAAAATCCTTCCATACCGTATAAAAACCAGTCTATTTCACTTTGTTCGCCTAAAAATACTCCACGCAAAATAAAACCCAAACAACGTTCAGGGCAAGCTTGACCGTATGCCAGTGCCAGCGTCGCCCCCCATGAACCGCCAAACACCAGCCAATTTTCAATGCCAAGATGCGCGCGCAGGGTTTCAATATCGTCAATTAGGTTCTGGGTGGTATTGGCATCGATTGATCCCTTAGGCGTGGATTTACCCGCGCCGCGCTGGTCAAACAAAATTATGTGGTAGCGTTCCGGGTTAAAAAACCGCCGTCCGGTTGCCGCGCACCCCGCACCGGGGCCGCCATGCAAAAAAATAACCGCCAATCCATCAGGGTTGCCGGACAGTTCAAAATACATTTTGTGCCCGTCGCTTAAATCAAGCATACCGGTTTGATAAGGGTCAATGTGGGGGTAAATATCGCGCCCGGTGGTGCTATCCATAAAGCCTGTACCTTTGAGATAATTTTGCTAAATCACAAATGCTTGTCCATTATAGGTAAATATTATTCAGATTATATAAAAAACAAAATAAGCAGGAAATTTATGCAAACTATTTTTACTGCCATAGGCAAAAATAACCGCACTATTTGGGCGCGCCCGTTGTTTGTCGCCTTGGTTGTTGTCTTGTTTGCGTCAAGCCCGTTTTCATCACGGGCGCAAGGGCTGGACAGCCTTGATAACCAAGGAACCGCAAAAGTCACAATGGTAATAGACGGCGATACAATCTGGCTTGATGATGGCCGTAAGGTGCGCTTGGTCGGCATTCAGGCACCGGAGCTTTCGTTCGGGCGTTCAGATTTCAAACCAAACCCGTTTGGTGAAGCAGCAAAAAAACAAATGGCAACACTTTCCCTTGGCAAATCGGTAACTATATATACAGGGGTCGCATCAACAGACCGCCATGGCCGCACCCTTGGTCATGTTGTTATAAATGATGATAACAAAACGTGGCTACAAGGCGAAATGTTGCGATTAGGTATGGCGCACGTTTATACGTTTGCCGATAACCGCGCACTTGCAAATGAAATGCTGGAAATAGAAAAAACCGCGCGTAAAAACAATGTCGGTATTTGGGCGAACAATCTTTATAAAATTATAACCGACGATGCATCGGCCAATTATGTGGGAACATATCGCCTGGTTGAAGGAAAGGTTTTGTCGGCACAAAAAGTTGGCACCAATGTGTACCTTAATTTTGGCCCTGTCTGGCGGACGGATTTCACAATTTTGGTTGAAAAAGACGGGCTAGCACTGTTTGCTAAAAACAATGTTGACCCGCTGGCATTTCAGGGAAAAAATGTACGGGTGCGCGGCTGGCTAAAAAACAAAAATGGGCCGATGATTGTGGCAACCCATCCGGAACAAATTGAAATTATAAAATAAAAATGAGAAAATATTTTAATGATGAATTCCAACAACAAACAAATTAATCGCCTTGTTTATGTTCCTTTGCTGGTTGCGGCTATGTTGGGAATTGCCGGGTGTAGCGCAAACCCCGCCACCGGTGAACAAAGCTTTACCGCTTTCATGTCGCCGGAACGGGAAAAAGAAGTTGGCCGTGAGGAACACCCAAAAATATTAAAGGCATTTGGTGGTGTTTATGACGACCACGAAATCGGGGCCTATGTTGCAAATCTTGGCGCAAGGCTAAGCCAACATTCAGAAATGCCCGAACTGGTGTGGACCTTTAGCGTACTTAACGACAGCAAAATAAACGCATTTGCCCTGCCCGGTGGCTATGTTTATATCACCCGCGGTTTGCTTTCTTTGGCCAGCAATGAAGCCGAGGTCGCAGGCGTGCTTTCCCATGAAATTGGCCACGTTACCGCGCGCCATTCAGCGCAACGCTATAGCACCACCGTTGCGACATCAATTGGATTGCAGGTATTGGGCGCGCTTGGTTCGGCCGCCGGAATCCCTTCGGCCGCCGGCAACGTAGCCGCAGTGGGGGCACAGGCGGCATTACAAAGCTATTCGCGTGATCAAGAATTACAATCAGATATGTTAGGCGTTCGTTACATGACGCGCGCAGGATACGACCCCGATGCAATGACCAGCTTTTTTACCAAGCTGCGGGCGCACCAGCGCATAGAAGGTTTAATGGTCGGCAAACCGGATGCGGCAGAACAAAGCAATATTATGGCAACCCACCCGCGCACGGCAGAACGTATTGAACAAGCCATTAAGCTTGCTTCCGAAGCGCAAAACGGCACCCCTGACGGAAGAAAAAGACTTAATGGCGATGAATATTTGGCAAAAATTGACGGAATGATATTCGGTGATGATATTGAACAAGGCATCATTCGCGGTAATTCATTTATTCATCCGGTAATGAAAATTCGCTATGACGTACCCGATGGATTTAGATTATTTAATTCACCTGTCAATGTGGTTGCCAAAAAGAACGATGAAGCGGTTATCGTATTTGACGGCGCCAACCCCGAAGACGTTAAAAAAGCAACCAGCCTTAAAAATTATGTAACCAATTATTGGGCAACGGGTTTAAGCATAAGGGATTTGGAAAACATAAACATTAATGGAATGAGCGCAGTCACCGGAACATCTGTTTTAAATAGCAAAAACGGCAGGCGTGATATTCGTGTGGTGGCGATTCAAGACCCCGATGGTCCGGTTTACAGATTGCTATTCATAACCGACCCAATAAAAACAGCTGAACTTAATTTGCCATTGCGCAATGCCACATACAGCTTTCGTAAATTAACCGAAACGGAAGCAAAAAGCGTAAAGCCATATAGAATAAAGCTTTATAAAATACGCGCCAATGATACTCCGGCATCGCTTAGTGCAATGCTAGAAGTTAGTGAATTTAAAGACGAATGGATGGAAGTTTTAAACGCCATAAAACCAGATAGCGTACTTGCGCCCGGCACCACCATAAAACTAATAGGCGAATAAAAAAACGACCGGGGTTTGCCCCCGGCCGTTTTTTGATAATCTTCAGATTATAATTTTTTAAGCAGCTATTTTAAGCAGCAGCTTTTCCAGTTTTGCTGTCGCCTTTTCCATATCTACTTTTTCAACGGCGGCGACTTCACTGGCAAGGCGTTCCATCGCTTGTTCGTAAATCTGACGTTCGCTGAATGATTGGTCGGGTTGGTCGGCACGACGATGAAGATCGCGGACAACCTCGGCGATTGAAACCGGATCACCGGAATTAATCTTTGCTTCGTATTCCTGGGCGCGGCGGCTCCACATGGTGCGTTTAACCCGGGCGCGGCCTTTTAATGTTGCCATTGCCGCATCCATAACTTTTTTCGAGCTTAATTTGCGCAGGCCCGATCCAACCGCTTTGTCGACGGGAACGCTCAAGGTCATGCGTTCGGATTCAAATGAAATAACAAAAAGCTGAAGCTTATATCCTGCCACTTCCTGTTTTTCGATGCCTACTACCTGGCCCACACCGTGGGTTGGGTAAACTACAAAATCACCTTTGCTAAATAACAAGCCTTCGGTCGCTGATTTTTTTGCCATGGTTTTATTCGTTCCGTTCAGAATTATACAATTTATGATTTATAGTTCTTGCTTAACCTTACTGTGGGCACAATCAATAGCGCTGGCGCAGACTCGGGCGGTCGGCGTTATTTAATATTCACGCTAGTAGAGATTTCGCTAAAAACAGACCGAAAGCGTCAAATCCCCACAAAAACGGCTGTTTTCTTGCAAAAAAAGGCCCACACACGTTAAAAAGCCGGCCATATAAATACGCGGCCAGCCAGTGCCAAGCATCATATCACAAAATTGGCCAAAAAACACCCCCGCCATGTGGATATGGGGGGATATTTTACATAACTATATGAAATTAAAGAAATAATTTTGTATTATTGCATTATTGCCATGGGGCAAAATGCCACCACTTAAGTGCCTTTGCCCGGTTTTGGGCTTAGCATGGCCGCTTTATCTTTTTTACCATCCCAGTCTTTGGCGTCAGACGGGGTATCGCCCTTGCGCGTGATATTGGGCCATTCGGCAGCATATTTGGCGTTTATATCCAGCCACTTTTCCAAGCCCTGCTCGGTATCGGGTAAAATTGCCTCGGCCGGGCATTCGGGCTCACATACACCGCAATCAATGCATTCATCGGGGTTGATAACCAACATGTTTTCACCTTCGTAGAAACAATCAACCGGGCAGACCTCGACACAGTCTTGGTATTTGCACTTGATGCAGTTTTCTAAAACCACGTATGTCATTTGGCTGTCTCCATGGATCAAAGGTCAAAATATTTAACCTTGTTTAGCCCATAGTCTTTGGGCCCTCAAGCATATTTTATGTTTGCCCATCGGCAATCGCCCTTTGCCGGGCAAGGCCGCTGTCGCGGTCGGAAACATAAATTAATCCTGCGACCCTGCGGATAAGGTTGGATTCATAATCATCCACCACCCCGTCGGCCAAAACCACACGCCACAGCATTTCCATTATTTCCACCCGCTCATCGTGTTCCATGCTGTCTTTGATGGTGCGGGCAAAACCATAAAGTTCAACCGAGCTTTCAATTTCTGTTTTGGCCTCGCTTATCAGCTCGTCAACTTCAGCCGCGCCCAAGGAAAAACGCTCGGATAAAAGCTTGGCAATGGTGTTGTGTTCGGCCGCATCAAAGTTACCATCCATGATTGCGGCTTCGACCAACAATGCCGCCGCCGCAAGCTCAAGCGAACGTTTGGGTTGGGCGCTATCGGATGATTTTTCCGTCAAAAGAGATTTGATTTTTTTCAACATTACCTAACCCATATAACCCATAAACACACAAGAACAAGAAAAAAATAAAATCCCGTTAGATATCTTCTTTGAATTTATCCATTGCCCGGCGCTGGGCTTTGGTCGGGCGGCCACTGCCTGGTTCGCGCTTGGCAGGGGGTGCGCTTATAACAATGTCCTCTTTTTTGATTTCGGGCGACATATCCAAATACAATGTTGCGGCTTCCGCTGCCGGGCCGCGCCGGGTTCCGATATTTTCAATTTTTAATATTCTTACCCGGTTATTTAAATTAAACGTCAGAACATCATTTATTTTTATATTGGTGTTGGCTTTGGATACCGGTTGTTGGTTAAGCCTTATTTTACCTTCATTGCAAAAACGTCCGGCCAGCGTGCGGCTTTTGAAAAAACGTGCATACCAAAGCCATTTATCCAAACGAATGCTATTCATAATTTTTTGACCATGCCGTCAGTTCAAATTATTTGCCAAGCTTCAATTGTTTAAGTTTGGCAAATGGTGAATTTGGGTCAATTTTTTGTTTGTCTGCGGACTTGGTTTTGCGCGGTGGTTTTTTATCCGTGGGCTTTTTTGCCTGTTTGGGTTTATTTTTACCTTTGCCCGCACCCTTGCCCCTGCTTTTTAAAACGTACTTTCCGTTTTTGTCAGGGGTAAACCCGACCGCGTGCATTACACCGCCAATATCATCATTACCGCACCCCAAAAGCGAAAGAAATTCTTCGTTTGCTTCAAACGGTCCTTTGACAATTTTGTTCCACGCCAGTTCGCTAATGCGCTCTAAAATATCGGCGCGCACAAACAATGTCCCGGCCGGGCGAAAGCCGGCCGCCCTTAGCCAGCCTTCGGGTTGGTGGCTTTCGCGTCTAAGCGATACCCGCCCTGCCGGTGGCGGTGGCAGTGGGGTTTCGCCTGCATGGATAGCCCATAATAAAACGCTTAATTCAACCTGTGCCGGGCGTAACAGGGCAGGGATATAAAGCAAATGACGGCCAATTTTTATGCCCAGTTTCCTAAGCGCCCGGCGGTCTTCGCGCTCTAGACCTTTTATTTCATTATCGGCCTCAAAGCGCGGAAGCGCGCCAAGGCTTTCGCCCAAACGAAAAACCAACCCGCGGGCAACCCCTTTTAATGGCGCCGTTTCGGCGGCCTGTAAAAGACCCAATCTGTCGCGAATTAAATTGCCCAACCACAGCTTCAAGCGGTTTTCTATTGTTTCGCGGTCTTCTGTTTGTAACAGATCGCTGGCCAATACCCGAACATCGGGGCGCAGCATTTCTGCCCCTTTTATCATTTTTGCAACCACGTCACCGCGCCAGAATATTTGACCGCGTTCATCAAATGAAAAAGCGCCATCTAGTTCGTTGGAAAATATTTTAACCCGCTCAACAATGCGTGCGCGCAATGCTTTTGCCGCGGCATGGTCCAGTACCTTGGCGGCCAGTGGGTTATCGCTTTTTTCGGCAACAAAACGAAAACCCGAAAGCTTGCCCAGCACATGACCTTCGACCTCTAGCTCGCCACCATCGTCAATCACCGCCGATAACGGTTCGCCGCCTTGCAGGCTAAGTGCCAGCTTGCTGGTTCTGACATCAACAAATCGTTGGGTTAGCTTTTCGTGCAATGCATCGGAAAGGGCGTCTTCAATTGAGCGGGTTTTTTCTTGCCAATGAACGCCATCATCAACCCAGCCGGATTGGTGGGAAATGTATGTCCACGTTCGGACAAAAGCTATTCTTGCCATCAAGGTATCAATGTCACCATCAATGCGCTCTACCCGTTTAATCCGTTCCGCCAACCAATCATCAGGGATGCGCCCGGTGCCTAAAATATGTTTGTAAATGCGCCCCAGCAGGTTTGTGTGTTCATCCGGTGCAATGCGGCGAAAATCCGGAATGCGGCAAACATCCCACAATAAACTGACACTTTCTTTTCCCGCCGCCATATCTTTTATATTGGCTTCAGCCATTAGGCGGGACAAAACCATTTCATCATCGGCTTCGCGGGCACGAACCATAACATCGCCACCCATGTCGGGCCCCTGATTAAGGCTTTGGGCCAGCGCATTAAGCGAAGTAAAATCGAGGCTTGAATTGCGCCAGAAAATCTTTTTCAACGGTTTGAACGCGTGGTTGGTTATGGCTTCGGCCACAATCGGCGATAGGCCGGTTATTTCTGCCGTGGTGCCAAATGTTCCGTCATTCATGTGCCGCCCGGCACGCCCGGCAATTTGCGCTAATTCTGCCGGGAACAAATCACGTATCTGGCGGCCGTCAAATTTGCGGGTTTGCGCCAGCGCCACATGATCGACATCCATGTTAAGTCCCATGCCGATCGCATCGGTAGCGACCAAATAATCAACATCACCCGATTGAAACATTTCAACCTGGGCGTTACGGGTCCGGGGGCTGAGCGCACCCATCACAATTGCCGCCCCGCCGGATGTCCGCCTTATCAATTCGGCAATCGAATAAACATCATTTGCGCTAAACGCAACGATACACGAACGCGGTTTTAATTTGGTAAGCTTGCGATAGCCGCTGTAGCTAAGGGTTGAAAGCCTAGGTCTGGCAATAAATTCAACATCGGGGATCAATTGTTCAATTAGTGGGCGTATGGTTTGTGCGCCCAAAAACATGGTTTCTTTAGTGCCGCGCGAATGCAGCAAGCGCTGGGTAAAAACGTGGCCACGTTCGCCATCGGCACACATTTGCACCTCATCAATGCCGACAAACTGAAAATCG
>JAOULV010000029.1 GCA_029881835.1 Rhodospirillaceae bacterium | reverse complement strand
CCAGACCCCCGCAAGAAGTGAACAAAAACCCACCGGGGTGGTTTTTTTGGGCGGTTTTCGCTCTGACATGAACGGGAGCAAAGCCGTGGCGCTGGAAAGCTGGTGCATGGCCCAAGGCAGGCAGTTTCTGCGTTTTGATTATACCGGCCACGGGCAATCATCGGGCAGGTTTGAAGACGGAACAATAAGCAACTGGGCACGGGACGCGGTTTTTGCGATTGAAAATTTAACCAAGGGCCCGGTTGTATTGGTGGGGTCATCCATGGGTGGCTGGTTAATGATGTTAGCCGCCCTTAAAATAGGTTCACGGATAAAAGGTTTAATGGGATTGGCGGGCGCACCGGATTTTACCCAAGACATGATGGAACGCGAATTGAGCGATGCCCACAAGTCAGAAATTGAAAAAAATGGGCGAATTGAAATTGAAAACTGTTACGATCCAAATGACCCATATATTATAACCAAAGCACTTATTGATGACGGAAGAAATAATCTTTTATTACAAGGTCCGATAAATATCTCGGTTCCGCTAAGGTTGATACAGGGAATGAAAGACGCGGACGTGCCATGGCAAACGGCGCTACGTATTCAGGAAAAAATAATTTCCGATAATGTCGAAATACAGTTTATAAAAAATGGTGATCACCGCTTATCAGGAGCATCCGACCTTATCCGCATGACAGCCACGCTTGATGGTTTGTTAAAAACAATTGAGGAAACCGCATGAGCATCGACCGCATGATACTTGGATTTAATTCTTTTCGTAGCCAATATTTTGAAAAGAACAAACCGCTTTATCAAAAATTGGTTCGCGATGGGCAAAACCCCAATATTGCGGTTGTGGCCTGTTCGGATTCCAGGGTTGATCCGGCAATCGTATTGCAAGCAGAGCCAGGTGATATTTTTTCCATCCGTAACGTTGCTAACCTTGTTCCACCGTTTGTAAGCGACCACTCCCACCACGGTACCAGTGCGGCATTGGAATTTGCGGTATGCGGCGTTGGGGTTGAGCACATAATTATTTTTGGTCACGCTCACTGCGCGGGCATTGGTGCGATGATAAAAGAACAAAAAGGCGAACATATGCCGTGGCATTTTGTTGGGCCATGGGCCAACATCGCAGCCGAAGCTTACCGGCGCACCAAAAAAGAAATGCCCGATGCTAGTGGTGAAACTGAGGCCAGATGCTGTGAAAAAAATTCGGTGCTGGTGTCGCTTGAAAACCTGATGACGTTTCCGTTTATTGCCGAGCGAGTCAAAGATGGTCGCCTAACATTACACGGTTGGTATCTGGATATTGTTGAAGGAACATTGCTTTCCTATGATCCAGAAGAAAAATCGTTTAAAAAAGTTGTCTAATCCATTGGGGCTATCAACCGCCCGCTTCAAATATTGCTTTTAAACCTTCACGGTAGGTTGGATATTTTAAGGTAATTTCCAACTCTTCTTTGATGCGCTGATTGCTGACAAGCCTGTTGTCGGCCCAGAAAGTTTTGTTCATGTCGCTCATATCGCGGTAAGCATCTTCAAACGATATTTCCGGCGGGGCGGGAAAACGCATAATTTCAGATGCCGCTTTTGTTACCTCTGACGGTTCGGCCGGTTCATCGTCACAGACATTATAAATTGCCCCGGGCGTTGGTTTGTTAATTGAGGCCATAAGCACATTGGCAATATCATCCACATGAATACGGGAAAACTTGTGACCGGGTTTAATTATATTTTTTGCTTTGGCATCTCTTATTTTATCAAACATGCTTCGTCCGGGGCCATAAATGCCGGCCAAACGAAAGACATGGATTGGTAAATTATTGAACGCCCCAAGATTTTGCCAACGGTTTTCAGCCAGCGCGCGAAAGCGCGAGCGTTCTTGGGTTGGCAGCAACGGTGCATTTTCATCCACCATCCGGCCCTTGGTGTTACCATAAACCCCAACGGTGGAAAGATAGCCTATCCATTTTATATGTTCGCGGTGGCGCGCGATATCGGGCCCATGAATATCAAGCACCGGGTCGCCGGCTGCATCGGGCGGTATTGAAATAAGGATATGGGTCACGCTATCGAATAAAAAATCAAAATCATCCAAAGGATAGTCGCGAGCAAAGGAATAAGAAACAAACCCGCTGTTATCACTGCCATCTTCTTTTTCGCCAGCCCTATGGGTGCCGGAAATGCGCCAACCTTCATCAAAAAGCCGGCCCGCCAGGGCCATGGCACTGTAACCGAGACCAAAGCAAAATAAATGGGGTGATTTATCGTTCAATTTTTGGGCCTTGATAGATGGTGTTGAGTTATAGTGTTAGTTCAATGACTGTAACGGACAGCCTAATCAGGGGTACCATGATAAACGCTATCAGAAATTTGTCCTTGTTGTTTATGGTTTTTATAATGCCTATTCAAGTGCTTGGCGGGGAAAATACCACCCCCAGCAGCGATGAGGGGCATTATCACGCATGTTTGGATATGGCGGCAAATAACCCAAAAGGCGCATTTGACGAGGCAACCCGCTGGGAAAGCTTGGGCGGCGGTCACCCCGCCAGATATTGCGCCTTGGCCGCATTAATGGGAATGGGCAGATTTAGCGAGGCGGCCCAAGGGTTTGCCAAGCTGGCCGATGAGCTAAATTCATCAGCTGAGTTCAAGGCAAAAATTCTGGCACGCAGTGCCGAGGCATGGCTGCTATTCGGTGACACACAAACGGCGTTGAAAGCAATAGATACTGCCATAAGAATGAGCGCCGAAGACGCCGAACCATTGGTAATTCGCGCGCAGGTTTTTGCCGCCATGGGCGCGTTCTGGGAAGCAACCGATGATTTGGGTCAGGCCATCGCAATTGCGCCCTATGACGCCGATGCCTTGGCATTTAGAGCCAGTGCCTGGCGCCAGCTTGATATTTTGGATTTGGCCGAAGAAGACGCCAAGCGCGCGCTTAGCATTATGCCGACCCATCCAGATGCCCTGTTGGAGCTTGGTAATATATTGCGAATTCAGGGCGATAACGCCGGGGCTAGACAAAAATGGCTAGCTATTATTTCCGCATGGCCCGCCAGCAAGGCCGCACGTGCGGCGCAAGCAAACATTGAATTGCTAGACGTTGCAAAACAATAGATCACAATTTTATTTATAGCCGCTTGGAAATATTGCCAAGGGTGCCTATATTTCGCCATATGCGGTTAAAAAAGATTGGTAAATAAAACAATATGAACGAAACAAATAATGAAAATGCTGTAACTGCCGCCAAACCGGGCATGCGTGAAGCAATGAACGTAACGCCCGGAAATGTGGTTATTTTAAAAGCTGATAATGATATTGCGGCATTTATAAAAACCGAACGCATAGGCAAAGAATACATTCATCACTATGCGGTGCAAATTTTTCCCCGCACTGAAACAGATTTAGGCATGGTTTATCTTGACCCTGAAGATGTGGTTTTTGATACCGGTCTTATTGCAAGTTTTGAATTAGGTGGCGCCACCAGCGGTGAACCGCCCGCCCCCGGACACGCATTTGAAAATGCTGCGGGACATTTCATTAAAGTTATTGATGATCCAAAATCACAAAAAATGTTCGGCTTCATTGAAATTTCCACCGGTATTGTCAGGCGCAGGCAAGAACGCGGCGTTAAAACCGTACACAGCGAATGGTGCGCGGGTTGCGTTGATAACGGCAAAAATATTTCACTTGATGAAGTGTTGGCGCGTTATAAGAACGAGATTTAAAAATCCAAATCCGAATAATGTTTTGGTGGTGGCACGCCGGGTATCATGTCGTGCAAAAGCTGGCGAAAACCGGGGCGTGATTTAATCCGCACGTACCAATCTTTTGCGACCGGGTATTTATCCCACGGAACATCACCCAAATAATCAACGCTTGAAATATGTGCGCCTGCGCTAAGGTCGGCCAGCGATATGCGTTCGCCGGCTAACCAGTCGCGTCGTTCAATTAGGTAGGTTACGTAATCTAAATGATGTTTGATGTTAGAAAGCCCCGCACGAATTGCTTTTGAATCCGGTGCGCCAAGACCAAGAAAGCGTTTAGTAATTTTTTCTTCAATCAAGTTTGCGGTTACTTCATTGTTAAATTTCGAATCAAACCAATGGCAAAGCCGCCTGACCTCGGCGCGCTCTAGCGGGGTGGCACCCAGCAATGGTGGGTTGGGATGAATTTCGTCCAAATATTCAGAAATGGCGCTGGCGCCGGAAACCGTGGTTCCGTTATCTTCGACCAGCACCGGAACTTCGCCCGCCGGATTAAGGCGTAAAAATCCTTCGCGCCGTTCCCATACTTTTTCGATTATGGGTTCGAAATCCATGCCCTTTTCCCCCAGAACAAGGCGTACCTTGCGGGAAAACGGATCTAGCCAGAGATGATAAAGTTTTCGCATGGGTAAAATATATACTCGCTAACCTTTAACGCTAAAATAACGAACAGTGTTCCAGAGGTAGGGTTTTTTACCTTTGCTATATAAAAAACACTGGATTTATTCTAAATTAGTTAAATTGCTCTAATAAATATTTAAAACCGCAATCGGCCAAAAAGGGTATGAGATGCTTATTAAAATCAAAAAATCATATGATTTAAGCGAAAACGACGTTACCCCCGAACAGCTTTTTCGCGCCCGGAGAAGGTTTTTAAATATTGGTGCGGCCTCACTTTCCGGGGCCGCGCTCAGTGGCATTGCCGGAGGTATTGCAGGGAGTATCTTAAGCGCGCCCGCTCGGGCCAGAGCCGCTGGTGCCCCGCTTGCTACCAGCAAATGGTCAGGCTCAACCGATGAAGCCCCGACCGATTTTGAATCCATTACCACTTACAATAATTTTTATGAATTCGGCACATCCAAAGAAGCCCCGCGCTTTAACGCCGAAGGATTTGTCACCAGCCCGTGGACGGTTGAGGTTGCGGGTCTGGCCAAAAACACCGGCACCTTTGATGTCTGGGACCTGATTGACAGAAACAAACTTGAAGAACGTATTTATCGCCATCGCTGTGTTGAAACGTGGTCAATGGTGGTACCGTGGGTCGGTGTTGCGTTGGCAGATATCATCAAACGGTTAGAACCGCAAAGCAGCGCAAAATACGTTGCCTTTCAAACCCTGTTTGATCCCGAACGAATGCCGGGGCAAAAACGTGCGGTACTGCAGTGGCCCTATGTCGAAGGTCTGCGCCTTGATGAAGCCATGAACCCGCTCGCCCTGCTGGCGGTTGGGGTTTACGGCCAAGAATTGCCGCCACAAAATGGCGCACCGATCAGGTTGGTGGTGCCGTGGAAATACGGCTTCAAAGGGATTAAATCAATTGTCAAAATTGAATTTAGCGAAAATGAGCCACCGACTTCGTGGAACATTTCTGCCCCCAACGAATACGGGTTTTATGCCAACGTAAACCCCAACGTTAGCCACCCGCGCTGGAGCCAAGCCAAAGAAAGACGAATTGGCGAATTCCTGCGGCGTGAAACGCTGATGTTCAATGGTTATGCTGACGAAGTCGCAAGCCTTTATTCCAACATGGATCTAGAGAAATATTTCTAATGAAAGTTCCGTTTCGCATTATTTGGTGGGCAGTGCTTGTGCTTGTGCTGTTGCCGATGGCGTGGCTGATTTACAATGCATTAACCGGCGGTCTTGGCGCCAACCCGATTGAGGCTATTAATCGCTATCTTGGTGATTGGGCATTGCGCCTTTTGTTAATCGCTTTGGCATTAACGCCCATTCGTATTTTAAACAAAAAAGCCTGGCCCATACGCCTGCGCCGCATGCTTGGGCTAAGCGCATTTTTTTATGCCTTCGCGCATTTATCTAGCTACGTTGTGATTGACCAATTTTTTGATTGGGCGGCGATCTGGCAGGACATAATAAAAAGGCGCTTCATAACCGTTGGCATGGTGGCGGTTTTGATTTTGTTGGCATTGGCAATTACGTCACCCGCCAGCATTGCCAAACGCCTAGGCGCAAGAAATTGGAAACGCCTGCACAAGCTGGTTTACCTTGCCGGTGCGTTAGGGTGTTTGCATTTTTTCTGGATGGTCAAAGCAGATATTCGTGAACCGGTTATATATGGAATTATTTTTTCCATTTTAATGATAATTCGGCTTATTGAAAGCCGTAGAAAAAAATTGGTGTTAGGTGACGGACAATAATTCAGCTTACTTTAACATTAAGCGATATTTTGTTTGCCATATTAGGTGCGGTTGAAATTTCTTCCACGTCAAATCCCGGGTGGTCTTTGTTCCACATTTCACCCCAGGGAAAGCGCAAACAAAGCGCCAACCCATCATCACCAACCGGTTCTAATTTTTTTTCTGCGGTTTTTGGCAATGGTTCTTTATTTAAACGGCAATACATTATTACCGCAGCCGCTACTTCGGAATTGCTAAACGAAAGCGTGCGACCATAACCATTTTCATGTTTTGAAAGAAATTTAATATCAAGCTGCAGTTCCGGTTCCCACAACAATTCAACCCCGCCAATCCGTGTATCGGGCATGGATACGTTGGTGCGCAGACAGTAATTAACCATCAACGCCTGGATTTCTTCGTTGGAAAAAATTATTTTTTTTAAATCAAGCGGCATGGCGCCGTAACCTTTCCCATTGTTGTTGTGCCCATGGCTTTACCCACGGTGTTGCCCTTGGGTATTTGGGTGGCTTGAACGACCATTTCACTGTTTTTTTTAAGATTCTTTTGCTTATTTTTCAGACTTCGGTGCGGGAAAAATCCACGTTATCTGAAAGACCTACGGCCAAAGCGATGGAATCCTTTTGGACTTGCAGGTATTTATTGGCCCGACGGGGAAGCGGTATTTTGGCTTCACGGCATGCCCCGATAAGGGCCTCAAGGATATCATTTTGCGAAAGGATAACCCGAAATGGCTCCATCGGGTTGGCGGAAACAAACCTGAGAACGACTTTTAACCCTTCAGGTGTGTTTTCCGAAACAATGCGGTTTTTTCCATCAGGGCGCATTATTTCAAAATCCTGCATGGGTGAATCGGGTAATTGAATACCCTTATCCCGGCAAAAGCGCGGTAAAATAAGCCTTAGTTCACGGTTGGAAAAAATTATTTTTCTGACGTCTACGGGCATAGGTCCCTCAAAGTGCGTCTGCACACAATTAACCTGAACGCCCCATTCAAGTATGTAACACCAAATTTTAATTCAAGGTAAAGCTTTAATTGAACACGTTTAATGGGCCATATTAGTGGGCCATATTAATGAGCCTGGCCCCAGTTGCCCCCGACACCCACATCCACTACCAGCGGAACGTCCAGACTTGCCGCCCCTTCCATTATGGTTTTTACCAATTTTATGGTTTTTTCTGATTCTGCCTTGGGCAGTTCAAACACCAATTCATCGTGGACCTGTAAAAGCATTTTTGCGCTTAAGCCCACATTATTTAATGCATCTGGCAATAAAATCATGGCGCGTTTTATAATATCCGCCGCCCCCCCTTGAATGGGTGCATTGATGGCGGCGCGTTCGGCAAAGCTACGACGCATCTGGTTTTTATCATTAATGCCGGGAACAAAACATTTGCGCCCATAAAGGGTGCTGACAAAGCCATCACGGGCTGCTTGTTTTTTGGTTGTTTCCATATAGTCAAGGATACCGGGAAAACGTTCAAAATAAGCGTCGATATATTGTTTGGCTTCACCACGTGAAATGCCCAGTTGGCGGGCCAAGCCAAATGCGGAAATACCATAAATAATTCCAAAGTTAATTGCCTTGGCCTTGCGCCTGATATCCGGGTCCATGCCTTCAACCGGCACACCAAAAACCTGTGATGCGGTCATGGCGTGAATATCAAGGCCGCTGTGAAATGCTTCTTTCAAGGCATCAATGCCGGCAACATGGGCAAGCAGGCGCAATTCAATTTGTGAATAATCAGCGCTTAATAACACGTTACCTTTTTCTGCAATGAATGCGGTTCTGACCGCGCGGCCTTCCTCAGTTCGAATGGGAATATTTTGCAAGTTTGGATCACTTGATGCCAACCTGCCGGTTGAGGTAGCGGCCATTGAATAAGATGTATGCACCCGTCCGGTATCGGGGTTTATCTGGTTTTGCAAAGCGTCCGTATAGGTGCTTTTTAATTTTGCTAATTGGCGCCAGTTTAAAACATGGGCGGGCAATTCATGCACATGGCTTAGTTCTTCCAATACTTCGGCATCGGTTGACCAGGTTCCTGATTTTTTATTTTTTTTGCCACCTTCCAGACCCAGTTCATCAAACAGTATCTCGCCCAGCTGTTTGGGTGATGCAATGTTAAATTCGCGCCCGGCAATTTTATGAATATCACTTTCCAACACGCCAAGGCGTTTGGCAAAATCATCGGATAGTTTTTTTAGAATTTTTGCATCAACCTTGATGCCGTGCATTTCCATATCAACCAGTATTTGAATTAATGGCCGTTCAATTGTTTCATAAACGCTGACCATATGTTCATCGACCAAGCGCGGTTTTAACAATTGATGCAACTGCAATGTTATGTCGGCATCTTCGGCGGCGTAATCCAGTGCCTTGTCTAATGCAACATAATCGAATGTTACTTTGGATTTTCCACTGCCGGTAACGTCTTTAAATTTTATGGTTTCCACGCCCAGGTGGGTAAGCGCCAATTCATCCATGCCGTGACCATGCATGCCGCCTTCTAATACGTAGCTTATTACCATGGTGTCATCGACAGGGGTAATTTCAACCCCACTGCGGGCCAACACGACCTTGTCGTATTTTATGTTTTGCCCGACCTTCAACACACCGGGGTCTTCTAGCAGGGGTTTCAAAATCTTTAGCGCTATTTTGCTATCGATTTGTTTTGGTGCGCCCGCATCTTTATTACCATCGCTATTGCCATCGCCAAGATCAAACGCGCCTTGGGCAGGCGCGCCCCGATGGGCCAGTGGAATATATGCCGCTTTGCCGGGTTGGTAAGAAAGCGAAATACCCACAAGCTTGGCCGCCATGCTATCAAGTGCGGTGGTTTCGCTATCAACCGCAACCACGCCCGCATCCATCGCGCCCGCTACCCATGATTTCAAGGTTTTTTCGTCTTGTATTAGTTCATAAACTTTTTCGGTTGGGCGTATTGGTGCCGGGCGGGAAATCTGTTTTGGTGATTCTTTGCCCGGTTTTGTTTTTTTATCAATTGATGTGTTTTTAGCTTTTGCAGGAACGCTTAAACCCTGTGCTTCAAACTTTTTGATTAATGATTTGAAATCCTGTTCATACAGAAACGACATGATTTTATCAGGGTCGGGTTTGCGTAAAATAAAATCATCGATGGTTTTTTCAATTGGCACGTCTTTTTTTAACGTAACCAATTGGCGTGAAATGCGTGCTTTATCGGCCTGTTCAATTAATTTTTCGCGGCGTTTGTTTTGTTTTATATTTTTAGCGTTGGCTAACACCCCATCAAGATCGCCATATTCATTTATTAATAATGCGGCGGTTTTCACCCCAATGCCTTCGACGCCGGGAATATTATCCGAACTATCGCCAGCCAATGCCTGCACATCAATAACCCGGTCCGGCCCAACGCCAAATTTTTCAAATACTTCATCGGGGCCGATGATTTTATTTTTCATCGCATCCATCATGGTGATGCCGGGGCCAATTAATTGCATCAGGTCTTTGTCGGATGATACTATTGTTACCTCGGCCCCGCGTTCGCGTGCCTGCATTGCATAAGTGGCGATTAGGTCGTCTGCTTCATAACCTTCCATATCAACCGATGCCAAATCCATTGCTTCAACCGCATCACGAACAAGGGCGAATTGCGGTATCAAATCATCGGGCGGGGGTGGACGATGGGATTTATATTCCGGGTAAATGTCGCTACGAAATGTTTTGCGCGCCCGGTCAAGCACCACGGCAATAGCATCGGCATCGGTTTCTTCAACCAGCTTCATTATCATTTTAGTAAAACCATAAACCGCACCCACCGGCGTGCCGTCAGGCCGGGTCATGGGTGGCAGGGCATGGTAAGCACGGAATATAAAACCCGAACCGTCAATCAAAAATAGATGCTTCATGGTGTTCCAACAGGTTTTTTAGCGCGAATTGCTGATTGCGGATTTAGTGGGTGGCGGAAATTTTTGCATTGGGGTCAAGTTTAAAAACCTGCCCACAATAGGGGCATTCACCTGAGCGGGTATGGGCATCAAGCTTGATAAACACCCGCGGATGACCGCCAGTAACACCCTTGCCTTCGCATGATGCGGTTGTATCGTTTACCGTTATGGCAGGCTTATCTGACATTGTGCGTGCTCTCCCTCGATTAGCTATTAGCTGCCCTTTTGGGCCAGATTATTTTCTTGGCTTTGATGCGATTGACCAATCAGTATAATGAATGATACCGATTGCTGGCAGGGTTGCAATATTACATCGCACCCTTGATATTTATCCTGCCTTAAAAAACCCCGCTTAAAAGGATAACCAATGACCACCCCACAAGCGCAAATGGCCCAAATGCCGGAAAATGCCGTTGAAATACGCGATCTGGTAAAAACCTATGCGCCCAGCAAAATTAATGCGGAAAAGCGTGCGCTTAAA
>JAOULV010000265.1 GCA_029881835.1 Rhodospirillaceae bacterium | reverse complement strand
TCACCGCCCCCGGCACCGGGTGGTGCGGCAAGCGCACCTGCGGCTAACTGGGCCTGATCGGCGATAAGACGACCACCTTCGGCCAAGGCACCGGCGGCGGCAGGCAGGGCCTCAAACGCACGACTGATAAGCGGGCGCACCACCAGAAGTATAACAAGGATGGCAAGAATAGTAAGAACCATCATTTCGGCTATACGCAAAAGGTCTTGTTTTTCAAAGCCAAAGAATAGATCGAGCGGTACTTCGGGCTCGGGCTCGGTGTCGGCAAAGCGCATATTTACCACTTCGACCACGTCGCCACGGGCCTCGCTATAGCCGATGGCACCGCGAACCAGTGATGCCAGCATATCCATTTCTTCTGGCGTTCTGGCGCGATAAACGACGTCGCCATCATCGTTGTAGCCATAAGACCCATCAATAAGCACAGCAACCGACAAACGGTTGACTATTCCGGTATCGCGTATCTGGTTGATAACTTTTTTAGATATTGCGTAGTTGACGGTCTCTTCAATGCGTGAATCAGCGGTGTTTCTGCTTGCCCCGTCGCCGGCAATGTTATTGGGGTCGGGGATGTTGTTGCCAACGGTTACCGCGGGTGGCTCTTTGTCTTGGGCGGAATTAGATGTTTCAAGGGTCTGGGTTGAAAGCACAACCTGACCATCGGGGTTGAATATTTCTTCATTGGTGCTGATTTGGTCATAATCAACGTCAGCTGTAACTTCTGCACGAACCTTGCCAAAACCGATGGATTTTTCTAACAATTTTTCAATTGTTTGCGACATACTTGTTTGTAATGCGCGTTTGCGCTCATCTGTTTTTTGCGCAATCATTGCAGGCGAGGTTGGATCACCTTCGTAGCCGCGGGCCAACAGTTCACCCTTGGCGTCAATAATGGAAATACTTTGCGGCGATAGGCCGGGAACAGCCGCCGCCACCAAATGCTGCACCGCCGTTACCTGCCCGGCATCAAGGCGGTTAGCGCCGTTCATTTTCAAAAATATGGATGCGCTTGGTTGGGTTTGTTGGCGCTGGAAAAGCTCGCGCTTGGGCATCACCAGATGAACCCTGGCTGATTTAACGCTATCAATCGTGGTTATGGTGCGCGCTATCTCGCCTTCAAGCGCACGTACAAGATTGACATTTTGTTGAAAATTGGTCGAACCCATCCCGCTTTGTTTATCGAACAGTTCATAACCGATTGACCCGCCACTGGGTATGCCTTGCCCCGCCATTTGCAGGCGTATTTCCCCAACCCTGTTGGCGGGAACGTGCACTTCGGCGCCACCGGCACGCAATTCAAACGGAATATTTTGCGATGCAAGTTGGGATGTGATGCTGGCTGAATCTGAACCTTGCAGGTCGGCATACAGCAACGCCATCTGTGGTGCGGTCAGCCGGGTCGTCAGATAAATGAAAAACGCCACCATACCGATAAGCACGGCGCCCATGATGGCTAGGCGCATTGGCCCCAGATTTCTAATCGATTGAAGAAGGGTTTCCACGAGCGTCCTCTTATTCCCAAGAATTACTGATTATTATTGTTTTTCGTTTCAGTGTTCGGGTGCCGGACACGAATATTTATACATCCCTGCCGACAACCCATCAGTTAAACAATAAGCTAGGGAGTTGATGGTGAATAAGTCGTTAACAAGTCGGCAAAAATTGCCTATTAGTCATCAACGGGTATGCAAAAAACCGTATTTTTGGCACAAAACCGCAAATGGGCGGGAAATGCCCAGCCAAATGGCCCGTTCAGGTCATCATTCTTGGCCATAATTTTTTGGCCATCTAATTCGGTAGAATTGTTGTTGTGTTTGGTTGTGGGGATTAGCCGCGGTGCGGGCGCAAATCCTGCAGGCGGGTGACGCGCAAGCCGCTTAGGCCGTGACGGTCAAGTGTGGTTTGCCATGAAAGAAATTCTTCGACCGAAAGCGAATATCTGCGGCATGCCTCTTCCAGCGATATAAGCCCACAACGCACACCAGCCACCACTTCGGCTTTGCGTCTTGTGATCCAGCGATGGGTGCCGGGTGCTGGCAAATCGTTAATCGTCATCGGGGTGCTTGGTGCCCCATCATCTTGTCCAGCGGAAATTTCTGGGTTGTTTGACCCGCTGCTGATTTCGTCTTTGGTCATTATTTTTCTAATTTCAACTCTGTTGGGTTCGCTTGGTTCGTATGTATATAAATAACCCTTCGGACGTTAAGGAAACGCTAAAAACATGAAAGATTTCAGTGATATGATGAATAAAATAGGTGGTTTATCTTTAGTGTTTTTTAACCACGTAAGTTGACCCCGCCATAAGCATAACTATTAGGCATAACTACAGGCACAACTATAGGCGACCCAGATGGATCGCCGCTTCGGCTTAATAATTATTTGTGTGCCTCGCTGAATAAGCTTGTTGTTACAAGTTAAACAACTATGTCTACGCTTGCACCATTGCTTGCACCATTGCTCGTACCATTGACAGAGGCAGACTCGCTCGACGCTTGTGCAGCTTCGCTACCCACTTCGCCACCAGAAGCAACCTTTTCTTTTGGTTCTTCTTTGGGTTTTTCAATAGTCTCTCGTATCTCCGCTGACCTTTCTTCGGCCACGCGGACAAGCAACGAAACAACGTTCGGGACTGGATTTGATC
>JAOULV010000264.1 GCA_029881835.1 Rhodospirillaceae bacterium | reverse complement strand
GCACGCGCCAATATGGACAGGGCAAACCTATCAAACGTTTCATTGCGCCAATCAGATATCTATAACCTGCCCTATGAATCGGGAAGTTTTGACGCCGTTACCTGCCATCAGGTTTTGCATTTTCTTGATCACCCTGCAGACGCAATTGTCGAGGCCGGGCGCACCCTCAGACCCGGCGGATATATACTTCTTGCCGATTTGGCCCCACATAATGTTGAGGACCTGCGTGAAAAGCACGCTCACCGTAGGTTAGGGTTTGCAGATAGCGAAATTAAACTATGGTTTGCCAAGGCCGGGGTTCGCCCACAGGCAACCGTACACCTGAAGGGCGATCCATTAAGTGTTACCTTATGGCTGGCACAAAAGGGAAAAAATGACGATAGTAATAAACAAAAGGATATAGCCTAATGGCAGCAAAAAATGACAACACAAACGTGCTCTCGGGTCTTGGCTTGGCATCGCCTTTGCCCAAAGACGCGCGCGTATCATTTGAATTTTTTCCCCCAAAAACACAAAAGCTTGAACAAAACCTGTGGGCCGCGATTGAGCGCCTTGCCCCGGTGAAACCGAAATTTGTTTCGGTTACTTATGGCGCGGGCGGTACAACGCGCGAACGCACCCATGCAACGGTTTCGCGCATCAAACGTGAAACCGATATGGAACCGGCCGCCCACTTAACTTGTGTTGGCGCCAGTAAAGACGAAGTTGATGAAATTGCCAAAAATTATTGGAACGAAGGGGTTCGCCATATTGTCGCACTAAGGGGTGACCCGGCCGAAGGGCAAGCGGTCTATCAGCCGTTTCCCGGTGGCTATGCTTATGCCTCCGATCTTGTTTTGGGGCTTAAAAAAATTGCCGACTTTGAAATAAGCGTTGCGGCATACCCGGAAACCCATCCCGAAGCCAAAAGCGAAAATGATGATATTGATAATTTAAAGCGCAAGGTCGATGCCGGTGCCACGCGCGCCATAACCCAGTTTTTTTTCGACAACGACGCTTATCTCAGGTTTTTGGACAAAACCGCCAAGGCGGGAATAAATATCCCCATCGTTCCGGGCATCCTTCCGGTAACTAATTTTGCCCGCGTTCAAGAATTTGCCACCGCCACCGGCGCATCAATTCCTAAATGGATGGCTGAATTATTTGACGGTCTTGATGACGATCCGGAAACAAGAAAGCTTGTGGCCGCGACTGTTGCCGCCGAACAATGCCGCGCGCTTTATGCCAGCGGTGTACATGATTTTCATTTTTATACACTTAATAGGGCCGATTTAACCTATGCAATTTGCCACATACTTGGCGTGCGGCCTTAAACAGAAACAGAAGAAGCAATTTAATGACAACAACAAAACAAAAAATTGAATCAATACTAAAAGAGCGCATCATTGTTCTGGACGGTGCCATGGGCACCATGATTCAGCGTGTAAGTTTAACAGAAGAAGATTTTCGCGGCACCCGCTTTGCCGATGCTAGGGCTGAATTAAAGGGCAATAATGACCTTCTTTCCATAACCCGGCCCGACGTAATAAAAAATATTCACGCCCAGTTTTTAGAAGCCGGTTCAGATATAATTGAAACCAATACCTTTAACGCAACCACCATATCGCAGGCTGATTACGGGTTGGAAGATGCGGCCTATGAATTAAATGTTGCCGGCGCTGCCATTGCGCGCGAAATGGCGGATAAATATTCAACCCCTGAAAAGCCCCGTTTTGTCGCGGGCGTCTTGGGGCCGACCAACCGCACCGCATCCATCAGCCCTGATGTAAATGACGCCGGAATGCGCAACATTACCTTTGATGAACTGGTAACGGCCTATTCCGATGCCACCCGTGGCCTAATCGAAGGCGGGGCAGACCTAATATTAATTGAAACCGTGTTTGATACCCTAAATGCCAAGGCCGCGGTTTATGCGGTATTGGAAGTATTTGATAATTCCGGGGTTGAGTTACCCATAATGCTATCTGGCACCATTACGGACGCTTCCGGGCGCACGTTATCTGGGCAAACGGCCGAAGCATTTTGGTATTCGTTATCGCACGCAAGGCCGCTTTCCATCGGTTTTAACTGCGCATTGGGCGCCGAAGATTTGCGCCCCCATGTGCAAACAGTGGCAAATGTTGCAGGTGTTAATGTTAGCGTTCATCCCAACGCAGGCCTGCCCAACGAATTTGGTGAATATGATGACACGCCCGAATACATGGCTGGCGTGTTAAAAAGCTTTGCCGAAGATGGGCTGTTAAATATTGTCGGTGGATGTTGTGGCTCAACTCCTCAGCACATAAAAGCCATTGCCGATGCGGTTGCAAACATTAAACCGCGCACGGTTCCCGATATAAAGCCCGTTTGTTCGCTGGCAGGACTTGAGCCGCTTATCCTTAATGATGTAACCGGTTTTGTTAACGTGGGCGAGCGGTGCAACGTTGCCGGTTCGGCCAAGTTTAAAAACCTGATAGCCGAAGGGAATTATCAATCGGCACTGGAAATTGGCCGTGTGCAGGTTGAAAACGGCGCGCAGATTGTGGATGTCAACATGGATGACGCCATGCTTGATGCCGAAAAAGAGGTCGTAACATTTTTAAACCTTATTGCCGGTGAACCCGATATCGCGCGTGCCCCACTGATGATTGACAGTTCCAAATGGAACGTA
>JAOULV010000028.1 GCA_029881835.1 Rhodospirillaceae bacterium | reverse complement strand
CCCTTCTAGGGCATCAGCCAATGCGGTTTCTTTGATGCCGCTGGGAACGTCTGTGTGATCCAAAACCGCGCCTTGTTCATAATAAAATGTAAGGGAAAAGTTTCTTTTGGCGGTTTGATAAAATTTTTCAAGCTCATCGGCGGTTTTTATTTCTTCCATTTGTTCAATCACAAACGATATATTTCCGGAAACACCCTGAGCTAGACGGCGGCTAACATTTGACCAGTGATTTTCAAAAAATATTACGGTTGTTATTACCTGCAGCAAAATAAGCGGCGTAACAATAATAAGAATTGCACGGCCAAGAAGACTTTTAGGTAGATATGGTTTTAAAATTGTGGAAATTCGCATTTGCACTTTCAATTCACCACTTAAATAACCAATTAAATTAAGATATCGGTTTAATCCGGCAATAAAACATAACCTTTACCGCGAACCGTTTGTAGGTATCTGGGCAATCTTGGGTTTTTTTCAATTTTACGGCGAAGGCGCATAACCTGCACATCAATTGCTCTGCCAGCGGCATCTGCGCCAGTTTGCTCGATTAGTAATTCGCGCGATAGGGTTGTTCCCGGTCTTTCCGATAACGATTTTAATAACAATACTTCAACCGTTGTCAGTTTTACCGGTTTGCCAGCAATCGTAAGCTGGGCGCGCTCTACATCAAATTTGGCATCACCCATTATTACTTCGCTTAGTGCAACGCCACTTTCTGGAACCATTGAACGCTTAAGGATTGAATTAATTCTTAAAAGAAGCTCGCGCGGTTCGAACGGTTTTGTCAAATAATCATCAACGCCCTGTTCAAGCCCGGCAATGCGATCTTCCAGTTCACCCATTGCGGTCAGCATTAATATTGGCACATCGTTTGATTTTCTAAGATCAGCGGCAAAATCAAGCCCATTTTCCCCCGGCATCATGCGATCTAGAATAATAATGTCAAATGAAAGCGATGCCAGTTTAGAGCGCGCATCGGACACATCGGCGGCGGTTATTACAAAAAAATTATTTTCGCTTAAAAATTTTTGCAACAATTCACGCAAACGTTCATCGTCATCAACTACAAGAATATTTGGTTGATCAACATTCATATTTATAAGATACCGCTCTTAATCAATTATCCGGTTTATTTCTTTATCTGTGAACTATCAGCTAGGTGTTCTGGTAAGTGCTCTGGTGCATTATCAACATTAGTATGTGGACCGCCGCCAGAAAAACGCTGTCTATCTTTATCATTAATCATCAGGGTTAATATATTTTTGAAACCGGAAATGCTTTCGCCGCCGGCCTCTTTGTATGCTTTGCTTATTCGCGTTCCTTGAGCGCGGGTTAGCTTGTTTTCCAGCTTTTCACCTTTGTCGGTCAGCGAAAGTATTCTTCGTCGGCGGTCTTCGCCATCGGTCCGCTGATCGATAAACCCTTCCCTTACCAATTGGCCCAATACCCGGCTAAGGCTTTGTTTGGTTATTTTTAATATATCCAACAAACGGTTAACGGTCAGGCCGGGGTTACGTTTTACAAAATAAATTACCCGGTGATGGGCGCGGCCAAAGCCATATTCCGACAAAATTTCATCGGCCTCGCCGGTAAAGTCCCTATAAGCAAAAAACAATAATTCCATGGCTTGGCGCAGTTCTTCCTCGGCGAACGGCGCATGGCCATCCGCTGGCTGTGTTGGGGTTTTTGCTTCAGGTTGGCTCATATCTGGATCCGCTATCTCGGGACAAAAAAACTGTTGATAATTTAAGTCAGTGTTATTGACATATATGCCCAATCCTGATAAAAAACGCAAGAACATTCCGGACAACCGGGCAATTTACGCAATATTATTACTCAATTGGGGGTAAATTCTTATGGCCGCAACACCTTATGACGATCGCGACGGACAGATATGGCTTGATGGGGAAATGGTGCCCTGGCGCGATGCCAAGGTGCACATATTAACCCATGCCCTGCACTATGCCTCCAGCGTGTTTGAAGGTGTGCGCATGTATAATGGTAATATTTTCAAATTAACCGAACACACCGAACGGTTACATAATTCCGCCAAGATCCTTGGGTTTGAAATACCCTGGACAACCGATCAAATAAACCAAGCCTGCATTGAAGCATGCGAAATAAACAACATCAAAGATGGCTACATCCGCCCGGTTGCTTGGCGTGGCAGTGAAATGATGGGTGTTTCGGCGCAAAAAAATACAATCCATCTTGCGGTTGCGGCATGGGAATGGCCTTCGTATTTTTCACCCGAAGCCAGAATGCGCGGCATTCGCCTGCAAACATCAAAGTGGAAGCGCCCGTCGGCTGAAACCGAACCGGTTCACGCTAAAGCCGCTGGGCTTTACATGATATGCACCCTTTCCAAACACACCGCCGAACAGGCCGGGTTTGATGACAGCTTGATGCTGGATTACCGCGGACAAGTAGCCGAGGCGACTGGGGCAAACATTTTCATGGAAATGGGCGATGGAAAATTACACACCCCAATTCCCGATTGTTTTCTTGATGGTATTACCCGGCAAACAATTATTGAGCTGGCAAAAAAACGCGGTATCGATGTTGTTGAGCGCGTTATCATGCCGGATGAACTAGCCAATGCCACACAGGTTTTCCTGACCGGAACCGCGGCTGAGGTCACACCCGTTGGCGCTATTGATAATCATACCTATACGGTTGGCGAAATAACCAAGCAAATGATGGATGATTACGATAAAGCCGTGGGCAAGGCCCCGGCCAACGCATCGGCAGCATAATTTATAACTAAACTGGTTATAACGCGCCACCCGGTTGGCTGAGGTGATGCTCTGAAAGTGTGCTTGTAATAAAATCAAAAGCATCATCAACGGTATCCGCGCGATGAAATAAATCTAAATCGCTGGGCGATATTGTTCCGAATTTTACCATCGCGTCTAGGTTCATTATGCTGTTCCAGTATTCACTACCATAAAGAACTATGGGCAGTTTTTTTCCCATCTTCTTGGTTGAAATAAGCGTCATAAGTTCGAAAAATTCATCAATGGTTCCAAAGCCGCCGGGAAAAATAATTATCGCTTTAGCCAGATAGGCAAACCAAAATTTACGCATGAAAAAATAGTGAAATTGAAACGCAAGTTCGCGGCTAATGTATGGGTTTCCGCTTTGTTCGTGCGGTAGAGAAATATTTAACCCGATGTTCTTGCCATTTCCTTCCGATGCACCGCGATTGGCGGCTTCCATTATGCCGGGGCCACCACCGGTACAAACAACAAAACGTCTTGATTTTCCCTTTAATCCCTTGGACCATTCTGTCAAACGCTTGGCCAATTCACGGGCATCTTCATAATAAACCGACATATCCAGCGTGGTTTGCGCACGCTCCATATCGCCGCCGTGTTTTTTTGCAGACTCCATCGCTTTTTGTGCCACTTCACGTGGGCGAATGCGGGCGGAACCAAAAAAAACTATGGTGTCGGAAACTTTTTCCTGTTCAAACCGGGCTTCGGGTTCAATAAATTCAGATAAAATTCGCAATGCCCGACCTTCACGCGACATTATGAAATCTTGATTGCGGTAGGCCTTTACCGGCCAATCGTCATCGGATGGGTTTTGTGGCGGGTTTTGCGGTTTGCGGGCCATTATCAATTTCCTTTTTTAAAAGCCCTATATTATGGACCCTAATTGTAGGTTTTTTCTATTCATTTTCCCAAGTTTCTTTTTTTGCACTATCGGATTGTTTGGCCGCTACCCATTTAGCCCCCTTATTCCCCAGTTCTTTTTTCCAAAATGGGGCCTCGGTTTTAAGGAAATCCATAATAAATTTTGCACTTTCAAATGCCGCATCACGGTGGGCGGCGGCAGTTGCAACCAGAACTATTTGTTCGCTTGGCTGTAACTGACCAACCCGATGAATTATCAATGTTTCGATTAAATCCCACCGTTGGCGGGCCTGAGTTTCAATTTTTTCCAACTGTTTTTCGGTCATGCCCGGATAATGTTCTAGCGTCAGAGATGTTATGTTTTCGCCGTTCGGTTCATTTCCGGAAAAATCCCGAACCAGCCCAATGAACGAACAAACCCCGCCTATGTTGCCCTTGCCCGAAACAAGATTTTTTATTTCGGCCCCGACGTCAAAATCTTCGGTTTGTATTCGTATCATTTAAATTGATCCTATAAATTGACCCTAGCCACCGGTTACCGGCGGGAAAAAAGCAACCTCGTCGCTATCGCTTAAAGGGTGCGAAACCTGAACGTGTTCCATGTTAACCGCAACCCGAATCATTGTGATATCGGCAAAGGCATCACTAAAACCGCCACCGCGATTTTTAAGATATTCCATCAGCCCTGCAACGGTGCTGACCCCACATGGCAAGGGCAGGTCTTCTTCCGCCAGAGAAGTTTTTTCCTTTAGCCACGCGAAATAAAGAACCTTCATTTGAAAGCCTCATTAAAAGGGATGAAATCAAGCATATCGCCTTTGTTTATTCGCGCCCGACCTGCGGGTATTTCGATAAAACCGCTTGAGGCAACCATAGATGCAAGTATGCCCGAACCCTGCGCCGGAAAAGCGCTTGCCAGCACACGCCCGTCACTGGTGGTTTTTACGTTTCCACGCATCCATTCCAACCTGCCGTCATCGCGCTCAAGCGAAAAATCTGCTTCGGCGCGGTAACGCTTAAGCTCAACATCACCTCGCCCGGACATAAGCAATATCATCGGTCGCGCCAGCATCATTAGCGTTACTATGGCCGATACCGGGTTTCCCGGTAGGCCAATAAAAGCGGCATTGTTGATGCTACCAAAGGCAATGGGTTTGCCCGGTTTTACCGCCAAACGCCAAAAATCAAGTGAACCTAAATCTTTTATAATATTTATTACGTGGTCTTCTTCGCCAACACTAACGCCGCCAGATGTAATTATCAGGTCGTGGTCGGTTGTTGCATTTTTTAACGCCGTACTAATTGTGCCGGCGTCATCTTGCAAAATACCAAGGTCGGTTACGGCGCAACCCAAACCTTGCAACAATGAAACCATTAACGGGCGGTTGGCATCATAAATACATCCGGGCGGAAGTTTCTTGATCGTACTATCAACAATTTCATCACCGGTGGAAAATACCGCGACCCGAAGTGGTTTATAAACCTTGAGCGCGCTTAGCCCCACCGCCGCGGCAAAGCCAATTTCTTGGGCGCGCAATAATTGCCCTTTGTGTAAAATTGTTGATCCAGATTTTATATTTTCGCCCTGCAAACGGCGGTTGGTTCCGGGCTTTACGGTTTCGGAAAAAATTGCAACCTCGCCATCAAGTTTTACTTTTTCCTGCATTACTATGGCATCGGGCCCGGGCGGCAACGGCGCACCGGTAAAAATACGCAGCGCCTCACCCTTCTGGGCTTCGCGGGCCAGCGGGTGGCCGGCGGCAATTCGCCCGGTTACGGCTAAACGCACGGGCGGATTGACAAGGTCTGATGAAAAAACCGCATAACCATCCATGGCTGAATTATCATATGGCGGGACATCTACCTTTGAAATTACATCTTCGCCCAATGTGCGGCCAAGACAGTTGGCCAGACTTATTTCTTCGGTTCCCGCTACGGTTTTGCTGGTTGATTTTATTCGTGCCAAAGCATCTTCCAACAACATCAGGCCGGGCGATATTTTTATATATTCGTCACTAGAACTGTTCATATTTATTATGATTTAAAGTCAGGGCCGTTGTTTGAGCCTGCTTCGCCATCAGTTTTTGAAATGTGCTCAAGCCCTGCACGCAAATAATCATAGCCGGTTACCAGCGTTATCAGCGCCGCCGCCCACAGGCCGTAAATACCTATTTCGGTTGTGGTGGCAAAACCGAAATCCGGCCCAGCCGAACCGACAATCAAAAATCCAAGCGCCAACATCTGAATTGTGGTTTTCCATTTTGCCAAAAGGCTTACCGGCATACCGACCCGGGCTTCGGCTAAAAATTCACGCAAGCCCGAAACCAATATTTCCCGACACAATATTATCGCCGCCGGAAAAATTACCGCGCCAGAAATTGTTTCAACCCCGACCAACATAAATAAAACCCCGGCGACCAAAAGCTTATCGGCAATGGGGTCAAGAAAACGGCCAAAGGCAGATTGCTGGTGCCAGGCACGAGCCAGATAACCGTCAAAAAAATCGGTTATGCAGGCGTAAGTATAAAAAATAAAGGCCAGCCAATTACCAAATGCACCGCCAATAAGTATGAATATCAGCACAATTGGAATAGCAACTATGCGCGAAACGGTAAGTATATTGGGAAGGTTTAAAACCATGATGTTTGTGTCCGGGGAAAAATAAATCTTGTTATTGATAATACAACAGATGGCCATTCTAGCCATTTAATTATCTTGATGAAACCAGTCATAAATGCGCTTTGCGGTGGAGCTGGATATGCCCTTCACGCCTTCAAGGTCGCTTAAACCCGCTTCCTTTATCCCGCTTGATGATCCAAAGTGCTGCAACAGCGCCTTTTTTCGCCCCGGCCCGACACCGGGTATATCATCAATCCCCGAGCGGGTTAAGGATTTGGATCTTTTTTTCCGGTGGCTACCGATGGCGAAACGATGTGCCTCGTCCCTGATGCGCTGTAAAAAATACAAAACCGGGTCACGCTCATCTAAAATCAGTGGTTTTGATTTACCCGGCATATGAATTTGCTCACGCCCGGCGTTTCGTTCCGGGCCTTTGGATATGGCTGAAAGTGCTACCCCGCCAATCCCTAAATCGGCGAAAACATCCATCGCCACCCCTAGTTGGCCCTTGCCGCCATCAATTACCACCAAATCCGGCATATCCCAATTTTTTAACCCGCCCCAGTTTTTTTCTTTTTCTTTGCTTAAAGCACCCTCAAGCGCTTGCTGGCCTTTCATCGCCCGGGTAAACCTTCGGCTTAATACCTCGCGCATCATGGCATAATCATCGCCCGGCTGGATGGCGCCTTTTATGTTGAATTTGCGATACGCCCCACGGACAAAACCTTCTGGGCCGGTAACTATCATCACCCCAACTTGGTTGGTGCCAGAAACATGGGAATTGTCATAAACCTCTATCCGTTCAAGGGGCTGGTCTATACCCAATGTTTGCGCCAAAGCCGCCAACAGTTGTTCATGGGTTTCGTTTTCAGATTTTTTGCGCGCTAACGCGCCACGGGCATTTTCTAAAGCATGGGCGACCAAGCGGGCACGGTCACCGCGCGATGGAACCTTTATTGTAACTTTTTTTTCGGCCCGTTCGCTTAATGCGCTAGCCATTACCTTTGCCGCATCACCGCTGGCCAGATTATGGCTTAACAATATTTCAGGGGGCGGGGTATGGGTTGAATAAAACTGCCCCATAAACGCTTCTAATACTGCGGCCGGGGTTTCGCCTGCGGTGTGGGCCGGATAAAACGCCCGGTTACCAAAATTTCGCCCACCGCGGAAAAAAAATACCTGCACGCATGCCTTGGCACCACGGCCACTTTGTTCACTACCGTCTTTGCCATCTTCTTGATGAATGGCCACAACATCTGCATCAACCACGGTTCCGGGGTTTATGTCTTGATGGCCCTGTATTCGGGTAAGCGCCTTTATCCGGTCACGAAATTGCGCGGCCTGTTCAAATTTTTGGGCATCACTGGCTTTTTGCATTTCATCTGCCAATGATTTTTGAATTTTCCGACTTTTTCCTTTGAGAAATTCCGTGGCTTGACCCACCAACAACGAATAATCACGTTTGCTGATTTTGCCGACGCACGGGCCGGAGCAACGTTTTATCTGATAAAGCAAACAAGGGCGTGTGCGCGATGAATAAACCGCATCGGAACATGTTCTTAACAAAAATGCCCGCTGCAAGGTGGTGATGGTTTCATTTACCGCCCAGGTCGAAGCAAACGGGCCAAAATAGCTACAATTGGCATTGCGTACGCCGCGGTGCTTTATAACCCGGGGAAAATCATGGGTTTTTTCAACCGCGATTTCCGGGAACGATTTATCGTCGCGCAAAAGTATGTTGTAACGCGGTCTTAGCTTCTTGATTAGATTGGCTTCCAGCAACAATGCTTCTGCTTCGGTGTGGGTGGTGACAAATTCCATGCCTCTGGTTTCACAGACCATGCGTTGGATGCGCGGGCTTAGCTTTCCCTGATTGGTGTAGCTCAAAACCCGTTTTTTTAGGTTTTTGGCCTTGCCCACATACAAAACCAGGCCTGCGGCGCTACTGCCCACGCCCGGGGCTTCGCTGCCTATCATGCGATAAACGCCGGGCCCTGACGGCAGATTTCGGGCAAGGGACGCGATTAGCTCACGTCCTTGCTCGTGTTTTTTGCCAGAAGCGAAAGAAGCTGGATTAGTGCCTAATTTTGATGATTTTTCAGCCATATTCCAGATGAAAGCCCATCGCCACCCCAACCGCAAGCCCCAACCCTTGTGCGACCAATAAACCGAGTGCATCGGGGTATAGGAATTGGGGTATTTGCTTTCAATGGGTGCTTGTTAACTATCCACCAAACGTGTGGATAAACATGTTGATAATTGCGGCCCCAACAGAAACTCTCTATGGCGGGCTTGGAATCTTGTGGATTGCACAAAAATTAAGCACTAACCCAACTTAATGAAAACATTAGATAAAATTGATTATATTAACCGTTACGGATGCGAAATAGGCACCGGATAAATTGCAACCATTGGAATGCATTGGACAAAAGAACCTGTGTAAAACTATCCCCCATGTTGGGGCTTGGCGGTAGTTCCTTATAAAACAATGGGTTCTGATATATTCTTTAAATTATACTTCCGGATTAAAGCGCTCTATTTCCACGCCAACGCTTGATACGTCGGCAAACACGTCAAGCTTTTCCACCCGCACCAAGACCGAACGCACCTTAGGATTTTTTAGGCAAACGCTCGATATTTCCTCGGCCATGGTTTCAACCAGGTTTATATGGCGGGCACTGCATACATCCCTGACGGCAGCCGTGATTTGTTCGTAGCAAACCACATTTTCTAGGTCATCGCCCAGAGCCTTTTCGCCCTCAAACACGGCCAAATCAAGGTTTATACGAACCCTTTGGGCGGCCTTGCGCTCATTGTCATGGACCCCGATTGAGCTCATCAGCTCAAGATCACGGACAAACACATGCCTTATGCCGGCGCGCGCATCGGCAATTGACGGTGTGGGCACCAGTTTGACTGTAGGTCCGGTCATTTATTTTTTCTCCAAAACTTAAAAAGCGCATATTTCTATTGTTCTAAACCACGACTAGCAAGGTTATTCGTTGGGCGGAAATTTATTCGACCCCTGCGCCCAGCCAAGATGTTGCCCGGAATCAAGGGCTATCATCTGGCCCGTCATGGATGGGGAATGAACAATAAATCTAACCGTATCGGCTATTTCGTCCGGCATTACCTTGCGCCCCAATGGGGTTTCCGACCATTGGCGGGCGAAATCTTCGTCAGATTGTCTGACATTTTGTAATGTCGGGCCGGGACCGATGCCGTTGACCCTTATTTGTGGCGCCAGCGCCAGCGCCAAAGTTTGGGTAAGGGTCCAAAGGGCTGATTTGCTGAGGGTATAGGTCATAAAATAAGGGGTCAGGTTCCAGACCCGTTGGTCAAGAATATTTATTATATTGCCCTCCAGACCATTGGGCATTTGCTTTTGGAAATCCTGCGAAAGAACAAACGGTGCGCGCAGGTTGACATCCATGTGCATATCCCAGCTAGCGCGCGTGGCATCATCAACGGTATCGTTTTCAAACATTGATGCGTTGTTAATTAGCAACGTAAGCGGACCAAGGGCCTTGGTGGCGGCCGGGATGATTGATTTTACCTCATCCTCGTTGGCAAGGTTTGCTTTTAGCGCGATTGCCCGACCACCGGAATTGGTTATGGTTGCGACCAGATCATTGGCGCCACTTTCGGAATTGTTATAATGGACCGCAACACCATAGCCGTTTGCCGCAAGGTCGGTCGCTATGGCGCGACCGATCCGGTGGGCGGCACCTGTAATTAATACATTTGGCTGGGCAGTGTTGTTCATGGTCAAAGAATGATGGATGGTGACGTTTGTTGCAAGTCAAAGACGCCTAAGCATAGGAATAATTGTTATTTTTTAAGGCAACCACTGATAAAAATTAGATACCCCATGCACCTGAATCGCCACATAACCGCCATAGATTCCTAACAGCAAAGCACCTTCGCGACGGCGGAAACGTCTGCCCAAAACAAGATAGGCAAATAGCATTATTGTTGCCGCCAGCATTATCCATATATCAAAACGCTGTATTTGTTCCGGCACATCCAGCGGATGAACCGCGGCAACACCGCCGCCGACAAGCAATATATTAAACAGGTTGGAACCAACAACATTGCCAACCGCTACGTCCGTATGGCCCCTAATTGCCGCAACCACGGATGCGGCAAGTTCGGGCAGCGATGTGCCGATAGCAATTACGGTCAGGCCGATAACTTCTTCGGAAACACCCAAATTGCGCGCTATCTCAGAACCGCTATGCACCAAAAGATCGGCGCCATAAACAACGCCACCAAGACCAACAACAAAAAATCCCCACGCCAGCCAGATGTTTATTTTAATATCCTTGAATTCT
>JAOULV010000027.1 GCA_029881835.1 Rhodospirillaceae bacterium | reverse complement strand
AATACTTGTTCGTTGATGGCTATTATTGCCTTAGAAGCATTTTAGAAATTTTCATAAAATGGCTACCGGGGCGCCACACGAAAATAGATAAAAGGTTAAAGCAAAATGACAGATACCGCCGGCGCAGGGTTAACCCCGCCAAAAGAAATTGCCAAGGTCATGAACAGTGGCGAGGTTCTGTATTGGTTTGATCATCCCAGCCCATTTGCGATTTTTCAAACCAAGCTCAAATCTTTTATGATGGCGTTCCCATTTTTTATTCTGGCGTTCGTTTGGTTCAATGTTTTTCTTAAACCGGATATGCCGCCTTATATGGGGGTAATCGGCTGGATATTTGCGGGTTTTGGCGCGTGGCAGCTTTTGGTGCCTGCCTGGGCTTTTATTATAGCTAAGCTTTTCATGTATTATGCCCTGACCGATAGCCGCTTATTGATTGTGCAGTTTTATCCAAAGCACAAGGCCAAGACTGTTAACATCAAAGACATTGTCCATATTTTGAAACTGAAGGGTGCGGATAAAACCGGCACTCTTATTTTTGAAGTTCCTGATTTATCCAATAAAAAAGCAACCAAGGAAGGCCAGTTTGTAAAAGCCGCCGGAACATTTTATGGCATTAACAATGTTGACCGGATTGAATCTGCCATAAATCAATTGCGCGGCATTAAACCAACCGCACCCGCGCCCGTGCCCGGCGGCGCGCCCGCGCCAGCGGCGGCGTCTGGCCCGCGACCTAGCACCAAATAATTTGCGCAATTAATGTAATTTAAAAAACAAATATCCCTATGGCCCCCCCTGTGCATAATGGGGGATAACTTTTTGTCGTGCTTGCAACCCATATATTTAATGTGTTCACCAACCCGTTGGAAGTGAATGGTTTTATCCATAAACACCGTCTGTTGAAAAAGTGTGGAAAAGCATTGGTTGAGCAACCTTAAGGCGCGGCTATATCATTCATCCCGTGGTCGGTCTGTCGCTGGCGTTTTTTCTGCTCGCTCCCTCGGGGGTGGCTTGTTAAAAAACGGACCGCGGCATTCAAGGCTCGGCGCCCTGCCGGGGCGCGATACAAATACCGCATGCATTTTGGCCCTCGGGCCGGATGCATGGGTTTGGGGGCGGGGATAAAGGCCAGCATTCGTGTTGTTTTATTCCGCTAACGCCTATTCCAAGCCGTGGTCCAACGATATGTCGCTTGGTTCGCACACATTGACTTGGACAGTTCTTGGGGGACCTTCGGGTCCCCCAAGGCGTTTTTATCTGGGTAGTTGAGTGGAACCCATCAGGTATTCATCAACCGAGCGTGCGGCCCGGGGTGCGGGGTGTCCCCGCAAATATAAAGCAGGCCGCATTGGGCAGGAAACGTTGGCGTTTTTATCTGGGTAGTTGAGTGGAACCCATCAGGTATTCATCAACCGAGCGTGCGGCCTGCCGGCCCTCGCGGATGGCCCACACCACTAGGCTCTGCCCCCGGCGCATGTCGCCTGCGGAAAATACTTTTTTCATGGATGTTTTGTAATCTTCCATGTTGCCTGCCACGTTTCCGCGCCCGTCTTTTTCCAGGCCCAGCTCGGCAATCATGCCTTCGTGAACGGGGTGAACAAAACCCATGGCCAAAAATACCCTATCGCACGGTATTTCAAATTCCGAACCGGCAACCTCTGCCATTTGCCACTGACCGTTATCAGCCATGGTCCATTCGACCTTGACGCAACGCGCAGATTTTACGTTACCATTGCCGTCAGAAATAAATTCTTTGGCCGTTACTTCCCACATCCGTTCGCAACCTTCTTCGTGGCTGGATGATGTGCGCAATTTATTGGGCCAGTCGGGCCAGATTTTTAATTTGTCTTCTTTTTCCGGCGGTTTGGGCATGATTTCAATTTGGGTAATTGCTTTGGCGTTTTGCCGGACAGACGTTCCCACGCAATCCGAACCAGTGTCGCCACCGCCAATAACCAAAACGTTCATGTCGGTTGTTAAAATATCGGCCTCATCATATTTTTCGCCCGATACCCGACGGTTGCTTTGGCCTAAAAATTCCATGGCGAAATGCACGCCGGCCAAATCGCGCCCCGGCACCGCTAAGTCGCGCGGTTGTTCGGCCCCGCCGGTCAATACCACGGCATCGAACTTTTCCAGCAACGCTTTGGCAGGCTTGTTTATACCGATTGCGGTATTGGGTTTGAATTCAACCCCTTCGCCTTGTAGCTGGGCCATGCGCCGATCAATCAACGATTTTGCCATTTTGAAATCAGGAATGCCATAACGCAACAAACCACCGGCCTTGGCATTTTTTTCATAAAGGGTGACGCTGTGTCCGGCGCGCGCCAATTGCTGGGCGCACGCCATGCCAGCCGGTCCGGCACCAACCACGGCGACCGCTTTATCGGTGCGTGATTTTGGTTTTTTTGGTTTTAACCAACCTTCGGCCCAGGCGCGGTCAACGATTGCACATTCTATTGATTTAATTGTTACCGGATGGTCGGTAAGGTTAAGCGTACATGATGCTTCACACGGTGCCGGGCAAATGCGCCCGGTAAATTCCGGAAAATTATTGGTTGAATGTAATATTTCCGATGCGCGTTTATAATCATCGCGGTAAACCAAATCATTAAATTCAGGAATTATGTTCATCACCGGGCAGCCATTATGGCAAAACGGAATACCGCAATCCATGCAACGCGATGCCTGATTGGTCAATTCATCGTCTTTTAGGGCGACCACGAATTCATCATAATTGCCAACCCGTTCATTGACCGGCTGGTAAGAGCGATCGTGACGGTCTATTTCTAAAAATCCTGTTGGTTTTCCCATTTTTATTGTCCCCCGACCGAGGTTACGACGCCTTCGTGTTCGGCGACGGATGTTTTTGCCTGCATTTCCAATAACGCACGACGGTATTCAACCGGCATGACCTTTACAAATTTACCCCGCATTTCATCCCAGTTATCCAAAATTTCTTTTGCTCGCGAGCTGGCGGTATAGTGGTAATGCTTTTCAATAAGCCCGCGTAAGCGCTCGGCGTCATAACGCGTCATGTCATGGCTAATATCGACCATGCCGTGGGCTTCAAGGTCGCCACCTTGTCCTGCCGCCTGCATGGCTTCTTCTTCGGCGGCAATTGGTTCTAATTCCACTTGGGCCATATTGCAGTGGGCTTCGAACGTGCCATTTGCATCAAACACATAAGCCACGCCGCCCGACATACCGGCCGCGAAGTTACGCCCCGTGTCGCCCAACACCACAACAATGCCGCCGGTCATGTATTCACAACCATGATCGCCAACCCCTTCGACCACCGCGCTCGCGCCCGAGTTACGAACACAAAAACGCTCGCCCGCAACACCGCGGAAATACGCTTCACCGGAAGTGGCCCCATACAAACAGGTATTGCCGACAATAATGTTGTCTTCGGCTTTTAGCGGGCTTTCATCGGCCGGGCGAATAATTATCCGCCCGCCGGCCAAGCCTTTGCCGACGTAATCATTGGCATCACCCTTAAGATCGATGGTCATGCCCGGTGACGCCCACGCGCCAAGGCTTTGTCCGGCGGTGCCGATGGCATCAATATAAATGCTGTCATCGCTCATGCCCGCTTTACCATACTTTTTGGCAATCTCGCCCGAAAGCATGGTGCCGATGGTGCGGTTGACGTTGACGAATTTGGCATTAATGCGAACCGGCTTGCCGCCATCAATGGTGGCGCGTGCCTGTTTGATAAAATCATTATCAAGGGCTTTTTCTAAGCCATGGTCTTGGGTTTCAGAATTGAAAACCGCAACTCCCGGGCCCGCTACCGGTTTGGTTAAAAGCCGGGTGAAATCTAATCCTTGTTCTTTCCAGTGACTGATGGCCGGTTTCATTTCCATGCAATCGGAACGGCCAATCATTTCTTCAACCGTCCTAAAGCCAAGCTCGGCCATTATTTTGCGCATTTCTTCGGCCAGGAAGGTAAAATAATTTACAACATGCGCCGGTTCACCGGGGAACAGTTTGCGTAACTTTTCATTTTGGGTGGCAATCCCGACCGGGCAAGTGTTCAAATGACATTTGCGCATCATCAGACATCCCTGCGCGATAAGTGCGGCGGTGGCAAAGCCAAATTCATCCGCACCCAAAAGCGCACCAACCACAACGTCGCGTGCGGTGCGAAGCCCGCCGTCAACCTGTACGCAAATGCGCCCGCGCAAACGGTTCATAACCAATGTTTGGTGGGTTTCGGCAAGGCCAATTTCCCAAGGAGAGCCGGCGTGCATGGTTGATGTCAGCGGGCTTGCCCCGGTGCCGCCATCAAAACCGGAAATGGTCACATGGTCGGCGTGCGCTTTTGAAACACCAGCGGCAACCGTGCCGACACCGACTTCGGAAACCAGCTTGACCGAAATACGCGCACTCGGGTTTATGTTTTTAAGATCGTGAATAAGCTGGGCCAAATCTTCGATCGAATAAATATCGTGATGCGGTGGCGGGGATATAAGCCCGACACCAGGGGTTGAATGGCGCACGCGGGCAATCCATTCATTTACTTTGTGCCCCGGTAATTGTCCGCCTTCACCCGGTTTTGCCCCTTGGGCCATTTTAATTTGGATGTCATCTGCGTTGACCAGATATTCAGCCGTTACCCCGAAACGTCCCGATGCCACTTGCTTAATGGCCGAGCGCAGGTTTTCACCACCCGGACCCGGCTCGTACCGCACGGCCTCTTCGCCACCTTCACCGGTGTTGGATTTTCCGCCCAACTGGTTCATGGCGATGGCCAAGTTAGTGTGCGCTTCCCACGAAATTGAACCAAAGCTCATGGCGCCGGTGGCAAAGCGTTTACAGATTTTATCAACCGATTCGACTTCGTCCAATGCAACGGGCTTGCCGGTGCCTTTAAGTTCAAACAGACCGCGCAGGTACATGGCTTTTTTATCATGCCTGTTCATTGCCGCTTCATAACGGCGATATTCATCACGGTCACCTTTGCGCACGGCGTGCTGTAATGATGCAATGGTTTCGGGTGTCCATGCGTGGGTTTCACCGCGGTGACGCCAGGCCAATTCACCACCGACCTCAAGATGCTTTTGCAAAAGCGGGTTGGTGCCAAATGCATCGCTGTGGCGTTTAATGGTTTCGCTTGCCACCTCATCAAGGCCGATGCCGCCAATTTGTGAGGCGGTTTTGGTGAAGAACCTTGCGATGAAATCATCATTAAGGCCGACCGCATCAAAAATTTGCGCGCCGCAATATGATTGGAAAGTTGAAATGCCCATTTTGGAAAATACTTTTAACATTCCTTTGGACACGCCCTTGATGTATCGCGCTTGGGCTTCGTCAAGCGAAAGCCCATCAAGTTCACCTTCAAGGTCGGCAATGGTTTCAAGTGCCAAATATGGGTTAAATGCTTCGGCACCATAACCTGCAAGCAAGCAGAAATCATGAACCCGGCGGGCTTCGCCGGTTTCAACCACCAAGCCCACATCGGTGCGAAGGCCCGCGCGAATAAGGTGGTGGTGCACGCCTGCGGTTGCCAACAGCGCCGGAATAGCCACATGTTCGCCATCAACCCCGCGGTCTGAAAGAATAATTATATTGTGGCCCTCATTCACCACCTGTTCGGCCTTGGCGAATAGTTTTTCTAGTGCCGCTTCCATTCCGGCGGCGCCATTTTCAGCCCGGTAGGTGATATCGAGCGTATATGTTCTAAACGCGTTATCGACGTGGTTTTCGATGTGGCGAATTTTTTCCAGCTCAAGGTTGGTAAGAACCGGCTGGCGAACTTCAAGACGTTTTTGTCCACCGGCATGATCAGGGTCAAGTAAGTTTGGCCGTGGCCCGATAAGGCTTACCAGACTCATTACCAGTTCTTCACGAATAGGATCAATCGGCGGATTGGTTACTTGGGCGAAGTTCTGCTTGAAATAATCATAAAGCATCTTTGGCTTATCAGACAGTACCGCAATCGGGGTGTCGCGCCCCATTGAACCAATTGGGTCTTGCCCGGTGGTGGCCATCGGCAAAATGAAATGTTTGGTGTCTTCTTGGGTATAACCAAACGCTTGTTGCATATCCAAAATGGTTTCGTGATCGGGCGACATGGGCGCCACGTCATCAGGCAATTCGGAAACACGTATTTGTGTAGCGTCGAGCCATTTTTGGTATGGCTTGGAATCGGAAAGCGAATTTTTCAATTCTTCATCGTCAATGATGCGCCCTTGCTCAAGGTCAATCATGAACATCTTGCCCGGCTGCAGGCGCCATTTTTTTATAATTTTACTTTCGGGAATATCCAACACGCCGACCTCAGATCCCATAATAACGTGGTCGTCATCGGTTACGATGTAACGTGCCGGGCGCAAACCGTTGCGATCAAGGGTCGCACCAATTTGTCGCCCATCGGTAAAGCAAACCGCCGCCGGGCCATCCCACGGTTCCATCAGGGCGGCGTGGTATTCGTAAAACGCACGGCGCTTTGGATCCATCAACGGGTTGTTATCCCATGCTTCGGGGATCATCATCATCATGGCGTGGGCCAATGAATAACCGCCCGCTACTAATAATTCCAAAGCATTGTCAAAGGTTGCGCTATCGGATGCACCATCACCGATTAGCGGCCATAGTTTGTCCAGATCCTTGCCCAGCACTTCTGAGCGCATAGAATTTTTGCGTGCCGCCATCCAGTTGATGTTACCGCGAACAGTGTTGATTTCACCGTTATGGCAAAGATAGCGAAACGGTTGTGCTAATTCCCAACTGGGGAAAGTGTTGGTGGAAAAACGCTGATGCGCCAACGCCAGTGCCGATTGGGCGCGCTCATCGGCAAGGTCTTTATAATAAACCGCCAAATTACCCGACAGCACCATGCCTTTGTAAACAATGGTGTGGGTTGAAAGCGAACAAGTATAAAAATTGGCGTGGTCGTCTTCGGGGGTTTCGTCCCAAATTGCGTGATGGGCCTGTTTACGAATAACGAATAGCTTGCGTTCAAACGCACCGCGCAAGGGCGTGCCTTCGCCCCGGCCAATAAAAATCTGCCTAACCACTGGTTCGTCTGCTTTTACGCTTTCGCCCAAACATGAATTATCAACCGGAACATCGCGCCAGCCCAATAGCACCTGGCCTTCGCGTTCAATTACTGTTTCAAACGCTTTTTCGCATCTGGCCCGTGCCGCGTTATCTTGCGGCAAGAAAACCTGCCCGACCGCATAATCACCCGGTTCGGGCAAATCAAAGCCCAATTTTGAACATTCTTCAGCCAACAGCTTATGCGGGATTTGAATTATTATGCCCGCACCGTCACCCGCCAACGGGTCGGCACCAACCGCACCACGGTGATCAAGGTTAACCAGAATCTGCAAACCCTTTTTGATTATGTCGTGGCTCTGCTTATTTTTGATATTGCAGATAAAGCCGACACCGCAGTTGTCGTGCTCGTTTTCCGGGTTGTACAGGCCCTGACGGGGGGGTAATCCACAAGCTATGGTCATGGTTAGGGTCTTCCTCAAAATATTGCCGGTGTGTACGGCATAAATTTTTAAGCTGGCCGCTTCTTTTAAGCTGGCGGCATTTACACGGGGATGGCGACATTAGCCGAAGTAAAATCAAAAGAAAAGCCGCAGAATTCTGGGAAAAAAGTACCGATTCGGTACTATTTGGACAATATCCCTGTCCTTTTTTTAATTAAGCCCCCGCCAACCCATTAAAATCCTTGTGATTCCCGTCATTTGCGAGCACTAAATCTGTGGGATAAAGTTTCATGACCTTGGCCAGCCAGGCTGGCTTGGGGGCAAAAAAACTGGGGGTAAAATGTTGCCACTTTTGCATATTGCCATACTTGCGCTGGTTCAGGGCATAACCGAATTTTTGCCCATTAGCTCATCCGGGCACTTGGTTTTGGTGCCCTGGGCTTTGGGCTGGAAAGACCAGGGCCTGATGATAGACGTTGGCGTTCATGTTGGCACCTTGGGCGCGGTGATGGTTTATTTTAGGGGCGATATTTACGACATGGTTAATGGCCTGTGGCGCATGGCCAAGGGGCGTGGTTACGACAATGGTGCGCGGCTAGCGGTTTATTTAGCGGTTGCCACAATACCGGTGGTGATTGCGGGTTTTGTGGTCAACAAAATATTCCCAGACGGCATTCGCTCAATTTTGGTAATTGGCTGGGCAACCCTTGGTTTTGGTTTATTGCTTTGGTTTACCGATAAATTTGGCCTTACCTTAAAACGCATTGAACATTTAAAATTTTTTGATGTGATCGCAATCGGCATATCACAAATGCTGGCATTAATTCCCGGCACATCTCGTTCCGGCATTACCATGACTGCAGGCAGGCTGTTGGGAATGGAAAGAACAGACGCCGCGCGGTTTTCGATGTTGATGTCAATACCGACAATTATTGCTGCGGGCACATTAAAAGGATACGAGCTTTATAAAATTGGCGATGCCAGCACAGCATCAAGCGCCCTTATCGCTGCCGCGCTCGCGTTTATTTCTGCCTTGGCCGCTATTTTCCTGATGATGGCATGGCTGCGAAAAGCCACCTTTACCCCGTTTGTAATATACCGCGCATTATTAGGTACGCTTTTGCTTGGCATTGCCTACGGCTATATTGGTTAAAATTACCAAAATATTGTTGTGGTTGTTAGTGGCCAAAACCTGTGGCAAAATGGGCCCGCATTTAAGATAAAATTTAAACACTGTGGCGGGGGCGCCTTAGCTTTGAACAATTTTGAAAAATCACCACGTGATGATGACGGCCCATCACGGGTCCATAGCATTGTTAGTGAGCTGTTCGAGTTCGTTCTTGAAAACAAACAACACATTGACAAAAACATCGCCGAAGAAAGCATTGTTTCTGCCAAGGAAACCCTTGGGGTAATATGCAAAACCTGTCGTGAAATAAACGACGAAGGCGATGCGCCCGAAATTGAAATTTCGCAACCCCCAGCACCCGAACCACGTAGCGATAATGATAAACGCAAAATGCATCTACTAAGGCTTATTTCATGTAAGCTTTCGCACGCATTTGATAAAAAACACAACCCCAATCCCATAGAGCGCAAATTTTCAGTCGGGATTGATTATTATTTCAGGCGATTATTTACGCCCGATGTTTATGAGCTGTTAAATGAACAGGCGGAAAGAATACTAATGGTTTCTGGCATTGGCGATAATGTAATTATCAATAATGTTAATGCTAATATCCATCATAAAAACTTTCTTAACAATGTATTGGTGCGTTTTGCTCAATCGTTTCGCAAATTTGATACCGCGCATTATCAGTTTATGGATGATGTTAACCAATCAAACCCGTCGGCACAGCCGCTGGGCAAAAATGAATTTCATCTGATAATGAACTCATTATTAAATGATTTAATGTTAACCGCGCGCTCACAGCGCGATGGGGCGATGATGGATTTTTTATATGGCCCGCGCACATCCCAAGTACTGGATGAAATTTCACAAAACCTGTCCAAGCACCGGATGGGGAAATAACACCAAAAAAGACTATGGCTATCTAATAGCCGCTTGAAAGATCTACCGTATTTTCAGGTTCACCGCCCGCTTCGATTTTTTTTATCATTTCGGCGGTGACGCTGGCGGCAGAGCCGGCCACGGTCAGGCTAGCGATATGCGGGGTCACAAATACGTTTTCCATTTCCCAATAGGGGCTTTGTTCGTCCAGCGGTTCGGGGGAAAAAACGTCCAGCGCTGCCGAGGCAATTTTTCCGCCTTTTAGGGCCGCAATCAGGTCATCATCATTAACTAACCCGCCCCGTCCGGGGTTAATTATGCAAGCACCCGTTGGTAACAACGAAATAGTTTTTGCGTTTATGATTTTTTCGGTCTCGTTGGTTAATGGCAACAAGGTAATAAGTATTTCCGTGCGGTTTAAAAATGTTTCCAATTCACCCAAACCCGAAAAGCTTTCGATTCCGGGCAATTGCTTTTTATTTCTTGACCAACCGGCGATATTTTTGAAACCAAGATTTTGCAACGCCTGTGCGCTGGCATAACCCAATTCACCTATGCCTAAAAAACCAATAGCCCGCTTGGCGGTAAAGGGCGGGGGGAATTCTTTCCATTCACGCTTTTTTTGCATTGCACCGTAAATATGAAATTGGCGATGAAAATGCAAAACCCAATGAACCACGTATTCAACCATGCCCGATGTCAAAAGCGGGTCAACCAAGCGCACAATAGGAACATTTTGCGGCAGGGATTTATCCTGCAAAAGCGCATCAACCCCGGCACCCATGTTGAATATTGCTTTTAAGTTGGGAAATAACGCCAACACGCCGGGTTCGGGCTTCCAGGTTAAAACATAATCAATTTCTCCCAAATTATCAGGCGCTTCATCGGGCCATAATAAAAAATCGGCTTCGGGCAGAATTTTTTCAATTTTGCGCTGCCATGGGGTTGGGTCGTATTTTGATATGTAAAGTATTTTCATATGATTTTTTTAATTCTATATAATTTCAAACGCGGCACGCATCAGGGTTTTGGTGTAATCTTCGCGTGGATTGGCGATTACGTTTTCGGCACTGCCACGCTCTACCACCACACCGTTTTTCATTACAATAATTTCATGGGCCATGGCCCGCACCACCTTAAGG
>JAOULV010000263.1 GCA_029881835.1 Rhodospirillaceae bacterium | reverse complement strand
TGGGATTGCCGGGCCGCATCGCCACCACTTCACCGCCAACCCAGCCCAAGCCATTGGTGTCGCCGAATTCGCGCCCGACATCGGCCATTAACTGCATGCCGACACAAATGCCGAAAAACGGTTTGGCGTTTTTTATTACCGCTTCGTTCATGGCATCAACCAGCCCGTCCACCGCATCCAGACCCGAACGGCAATCGGCAAAGGCACCGACACCGGGCAACACAACCCGATCTGCCGATAAAATGTCTTCGGGGTTTGGGCTTACGACCACGTCTGCTTTTATGTTGTGCTCGCTCGCCGCGCGTTCAAACGCTTTGGCACATGAGCGCAGGTTGCCCGAACCATAATCAATAACCACAACCTTCATCTATGTTGTTCCTTCGATAGCACGCAAGATATCGGGGTGGGTTTCAAAAAACCTGCGCTCGGCATCAATTATATCTGTTCCCGAAACGCTTGCGCGTTCCCCAAAGCCACGGCGCGCAAGATTCCAACGCCTTAATTCATTGGCGCTGATGCCAATGGTAATGGCCACACCAATTTGCGCGGCAATCTGCGCCGGGCTACCGGGAATAAATTCGTTTATTAAAAAACCAAACACCAGTTGCACAATAAAAATAATTATCGCCGCTTCCCACAGGCCAAGCACCAGCGCCCACAATGGACCGAACGCGGTTGCGCCAAGGGAAAAGCCGTCCTTTACCACAACCAGTTTCGGTTTGTGGTTTTTATTATTTTCATTGTTTCGGGCATCACCCCGAACATGGATGGAATAAACGTTCATCAGCCTTTAGAGCGAACCGCCAAGAACACCCTTGGTTGACGGAACCTCACCTTTTTTGCGCGGATCAATTTCAACTGCTTGGCGTAGCGCGCGGGCCAATGCCTTAAACGCCGCTTCAACAATGTGGTGATTGTTATCGCCATAAAAACATTCAACGTGAAGTGTCAACCCGGCCCCTTGGGCAAATGCCTGGAACCATTCTTTAAATAATTCGGTATCCATTTCGCCAAGCTTATCGCGCACGAAATTGACCTTCCACACAAGGTACGGGCGGTTTGATGCATCAAGTGCCACTTGGGTAAGGGCTTCATCCATTGGTGCCAGCGCACTGCCATAACGCGTAATGCCGGCACGGTTGCCCAATGCCTGGGTAACGCATTCGCCCAACGCAATGCCCACATCTTCGGTGGTGTGGTGAAAATCAATGTGCAGGTCGCCCTTGGCCTTAACGGAAATATCAATCAACGAATGGCGCGACAATTGTTCAAGCATATGGTCAAGAAAACCAATGCCGGTTTTAATGTCGTACTTACCGGTTCCGTCGAGGTTGATTTCAACGGTTATTTCGGTTTCGTTTGTTTTGCGGCTTACGGAGCCTTTACGCATGGTTTTGAGCCCTTTTGCACTAAAATTTTATCACAGAAACTTTTAACAAGTTAAGCGCCCGCATGGAAGCAATAAGCAAAAAAACTTGAAAATCGGGCTCAAAGGGCGCCAGCGCCAGACCCGAGGCCCGCCTTAGTTTTTAATGCTAATGCGATGGGCCCCGGGAACCGCCGCCTTTAAGCTGGGCTTCGATTTCATCCATAATCCACTGAATGGTGTTATCGTCTAGTTCATGGATTGAGCGGGCCAAAAGGTTGGCAAGCTTGGTCGCGGTCGGCGACAGCCCGGCAGTATCGACCACAATGCGCGGGTGTGAGCTTTCGGCAAGGGTTTTTAATTCTTCGGCGTCGTCCCAGATAAGTTCAAAGTATTCGCAGATTTGGTGGATTAACCCCGGTCCCGGACGGCCCCGGTTTCCGTGCTCTAGGGCCGAAAGATACGCCCCCGAAACTTTTAAGGCGTGGGCCATTTCCTTTTGGGTTACGCCCTTTTTTTCGCGTAAATCACGCATTTTTGCACCGAACGGGGTCATGGTTTTTTCTTTCTGATCCTGACGTAAAGGGCACCTTCGCCACCGTCTTTGGGCGCGGCGTGAGAAAAAGCAACAATGCGCGAACGGTTGGGTTCACGGTTTAGCCATTGGGGTGTCATCTGGCGCAACACGCCGACCTCACCCTGCGTGCGGCCACCTTTGCCGGTAACCACTATTACCTCGCGCTTGGCATTACGGTATGCGCTTTCGATAAATTTTTCCAGTGCACCGGCGGCCTGGTCTTGGGTCATGCCGTGTAAATCAAGGCGGGCTTCTATTTTTACCTGACCGCGCGTCATTTTACGTGCGGTCGATTTATCAAGGCCCGGCTGATTATCAAGGCTTAGTTCGGGCAGCGGGGGTTTTGTCGGCAACGCCTGTTGCGCGGTTGGTGGCTGGGCGGTTTTTTTTGCTGGCTGTTTTTTTGGCGGAGTTTTGGTTTTTTGTTTTAATTCGTTTTGTACTTTTTCCGCATCCGCACTGCCGGCCATGAATTCACGGCCTTCAAGCACTCGCACCGATGATGCCACCCCGTCCCACAGCGCCATGTCGTCTTCGCCGGTGGTGGAAGCTTTTGATTTTGCTTTTTGGGTTTTAGATTTTTTTGTCATCTATTAAAAGTATAACCAATCGCCGTGGCCCGTGGGCGCCCAATAATAATGATTGTTCAATATCGGCCGTACGTGACGGCCCGGTTATCCAATTTACGGTTCGGGGCATAACTGGCCCGGTATCGTTA
>JAOULV010000262.1 GCA_029881835.1 Rhodospirillaceae bacterium | reverse complement strand
CAGAATTTGCACGTTCCACCCGGGCGCGGCCTTGGTCGGCGAGCCCGCCTTGATGGGAAATTGATGCAGACCCAAACAGTTGGCCGCAATGGACCACCCGGTTTCGGTTTGCCACCAATGATCAATCACCGGCACGCCAAGCTTTTTCTGCGCCCATTCAAGGGTATCGGGGTCGGTTCTTTCGCCCGCTAAAAAAAGCGCCTTAAAATTGGAAAGGTCATAATTTTTTATCAATTCGCCATTGGGATCATCGCGTTTTATGGCACGAAATGCGGTCGGTGCGGTAAACAGAACCTTGACGTTATATTCCGATATCATCCGCCAAAACGCACCCGCATCAGGCGTGCCAACGGGCTTGCCTTCAAACATTACCGTGGTGCATCCGGCCAACAGGGGGCCGTAAACAATGTAGCTATGGCCCACAACCCAACCAACATCGGACGCCGCCCAATAAACATCACCGGGCCCGACATCATAAATTGCTTTCATGGTCCATTTTAACGCAACCATGTGCCCGCCATTGTCACGTACTATTCCTTTGGGCACGCCGGTAGTGCCGGATGTATAAAGTATATAAAGTGGATCGGTTGCATCTACCATTACGCAATCAGCGGGCGTTGCCTTGGCAACCGCATCATTCCAATCAACGTCGCACGGTTTGTCCATGTTGGCGGCAACTTCCCCGCGCTGATAAATTATGCAGGCATCGGGTTTGTGTTTAGCCGCTTTAATCGCGCCATCAAGCAACGGTTTGTATTCAATGGTCCGTCCCGGTTCTAACCCACAACTGGCCGATACCATTACTTTGGGTTTAGCATCATCAATTCGGGTGGCAAGTTCGGCCGCAGCAAAACCGCCAAACACCACCGAATGAACCGCGCCAATTCTGGCAACGCCTAGCATGGCAATCACCGCTTGGGGTATCATCGGCATATAAATTATGACCCTGTCACCCTTTTCTACGCCTTGGTCTTTTAGCGCACCGGCAAATAGCGCAACCTCGTCACGCAATTGTGAATAAGTGTAGGTTTTTTTAGTCCCGCCGGTCATTGGGCTGTCATAAATTAATGCCGGCTGATCGCCGCGGCCCTCTTCGATATGTAAATCAAGCGCGTTAAAACAGGTGTTGCATTTTGCCCCTTTGAACCAACGGTAAAATGGTGGGTTCGACTGGTCTAAAACACTATCCCATGGTTTGTCCCAGCGAATGTCGCGCGCTATCTCGCCCCAAAAAGATTCAGGGTCGGTTATTGATTTGGCATGCGCCTGTTCATAGCGATTTGACATTTTTGTTTCCCCCCAAAGCGTTTGAATTATTTTTCGGTTATTCAGGTCGGTACAAACATCTAGGGCCAGCCCATTTTCTGGACCGGCCCTCTAAATGTGCCGCATTTATAATTTATGGGCAAGTTTAGAAAAAAACAGCTCAAACACCGCTCAAAGAGTTGATTTCGTCTTTGATTTTTAATTTTTCTTTCTTGAGTGTGTGGATTTGATCTTCGTCGGGGTGTGGCCTGGTGTTTTCTGCGTGAATGGCCTCTTCAAGTTCGTGGTGGCGGGTTTCTAGTGAAACAATTCGGTCTTTATTACCCATATTTTTTTCTCCCTTGTTCAAGCTCACTGAGGCTTGAATCTTATTACCTTGGGTAAGAAAAATCCACCGTTTAAGGGAAAAAACTATGCCCAATAATTTCAAAAGGTTGGGAAACACCCCTACATTCAGTGATGTTTTTTACCAAGGCGGAAATTGTGTTAAAATTATTCTATAAAAACCTGGGGGACACATGGTCGATAAACAAGACAATGATAAACAGCATAAATTGGAACTGCTCAAAATTGAGCACCGCGACCTTGATGAAATAATCGAAAAGCTGTCTAAAAGTGGCGATGTTGACCAGCTGCAAATGCAGCGCCTGAAAAAACGCAAGCTATTGCTAAAGGACCTGATACTTGGCATCGAAAGCGATACCATACCCGATATCATTGCTTAAACCATATGGGCTTTTTTATTTGGGGGTTTGGTTCAGGTTGCGAACGGCGCGCTCTAAAACGCTTTCAATTGAATCACCTGCTTTGATTTCACCAATTCCATATTCTGCGTCTATGGTTATTGTGTTTCCCCGCCAAACCATACTGCGCCCGGCCAAGGTAAGCATCAACGATTGGGCTTTCATTTCCGCATCGGCTGCGCTGTTACCGGGAAGGATTATACCAAAATCATGATTTTCAAGGGTGCCAACCATATCACCGGGCTCGGCCCCTTCGCGTAGCGCGCCTGCCGCTTGCGCCATAATTTCTTCGTATGCGCTACGTCCATGTTCAATTCCAACCGCAGGAGCGTTATTTACGGTAATATAAATAAATGAATAGGGAATATTTTCTTCCGCTACACGCCTTGCGGCTAAAATTATTTTTCCGGTCAGGGCGCGCCTGCGCAACACCTGAAGCAGACGATCGGTTTCCATTTGTTCTTTAAGATACGCTTCGTGGCCACGGATTTTTGCCAGCTCGCCTTTAAGAAAGTTTATTTCTTCGAGCAATATATTTATCGCGTCACGGACGCTTTTGGTCATTTCGTCCTTAGGAATATTAAGGATAGAAACTTCATCGTTTATATTTTCGTGGGGGTTGGCGTGTGATGATGTATCGCCTTGGCCATAACC
>JAOULV010000026.1 GCA_029881835.1 Rhodospirillaceae bacterium | reverse complement strand
CGATGGGGGTTAGCCTAACGTTGGCGCTTAAAGAAGAAATGCCCAACAGATCAAATCTTTTGGCCAGCGCATCAAGCTCGCCCTGTTCGGCGGCTATGGACATATTGACCGGGGCGGCGGAAGACAGCGCATCCTTTAGCGTGACAATGCGTGAAAACTCAAAGTTTTCTTGGTGGCTTTTTGAATTTTTATTCATCTTGCTTGCTTTATTAAATATAAATCAAAAATCAGGAAAGCTTATTTTTCCATTAGCGATATCGCCATCATCGAGGCTGGTCAAAAACAAATTAATTGCAAAAACTCGGTGGCTTAACTCCGTTGCGGTCGGGGCAATATCACCATCGGTGCGAAAAATATTTCTTGAAACGGCTTGGGCCCATTGTTCAAGCAGTTGTTTTGACTCAATGCCATCTTTGTTTTCGCTTAATGTGCCATAGGTGTGCATTCTACCCATAAATCCGCCAGCCATTTCGCGAATTCTATATTTCATTCCCTCGTCCGATACCCCCATTACACGAAGATTCTGCTCCATATCGGTAAACATTATATCGAATACTTCCTGGCCAAGACTTTTGGCCTTTTTGGTGGTTTTGGCTATTTTTCCAATACGGCCAAGAACAAGCGAAACAACAAGGGTTATCATGTCAAATCTGCCATCCACGGTATCTGGAACCCCCATCCGGCCATAGTATTCTCCCCTGCGGGCCTCGGCTACTGATGCGCCATAAATAGCCACCGCCGCATCTGATGGACGGAAAAGCCCAAGCATATTCATCATTGCCTTTAACATTGGTATTTGCCCATTAATAATCGTAACTGTTGACGTGAGCCCGTTTCGGGGCCAAATATGTACCTCAATGAAAGCTATAACAAAATCACCATCTTTAATACAGCGCACCGCACGCCGATTGGCGTTTTTTGCGGCCATCGGTTCCGTGGTGGTTATGGCTAGCGGTTGTGCCGCAAGGGTCGAAAGCCGTGGAATTAGCTTAAGCGAAAAACAAATTGCATCGGTTGAACCGGGAACGGCAAGCCGCGATGACGTTCTTGCCACGTTAGGCTCGCCGTCCAACACCGCAAGTTTTGGCGCAGAAACATGGTATTACATTTTCGAAAAAGAAGAAACGGTTGCATTCCTTGAATCTGAGGTAAAAGAAAGAATGGTTCTTTCGCTTAGTTTTGATGAAAGCGGAAAACTGGTAGACAAAAAAATAACCGGGCTAGAGGATGCGCAAGCCGTAACCCCGGTTGAACGCAAAACAGCAACCGCCGGCAACAGAATGTCATTTTTTGAGCAAATGATTTCCAACATAGGAAAGTTTGGCAAATAACCAAAAGCAAGCAAACGACCAGACCCAACAAAAAAACCCCCAAGGAAAATCCTTAGGGGTTTTTGTTTTTTTGCTTAAAGCAGGTTTTTTTATTAAGCGATGATAGCCAGCAACAAAATTGCAACAATGTTGACAATTTTGATAAGCGGGTTCACCGCCGGGCCTGATGTATCCTTGTAAGGATCGCCAACCGTGTCGCCGGTTACGGCTGCTTTGTGGGCTTCTGAGCCTTTGCCGCCGTGGGCGCCATCTTCGATAAGCTTTTTAGCGTTATCCCATGCACCACCACCTGCGGTCATGGAAATGGCAACAAATAGCCCGGTCACGATTGTTCCCAAAAGCATCGCGCCCAATGCGCTAAAGGCGGCACCCTGGCCGGCAATTGCATTTACCGCAAAGTAAATAACAACTGGCGCCAGCACCGGAAGCAAGCTCGGAACGATCATTTCCTTGATTGCCGCCTTGGTTAGCAGATCAACACAAGCCGCGTAATCAGGCTTGGATGTGCCTTCCATGATGCCGGGTATTTCCTTGAACTGACGGCGAACCTCGACCACCACGGCGCCACCAGCACGACCAACGGCCATCATCGACATGCCGCCAAACAAATACGGCAACAATCCGCCAATAAACAAACCAACAACCACATACGGGTTTTGCAGGCTAAAGTTGACGACTACATCGGGGAAATAATGGCCCAAATCTTCGGTGTATGCGGCAAACAAAACCAATGCGGCCAAACCAGCAGAACCAATGGCGTAGCCTTTGGTAACGGCTTTGGTGGTATTGCCGACCGCATCCAAGGTGTCTGTTACTTTGCGCACATCTTCCGGCAGATCGGCCATTTCGGCAATGCCACCGGCGTTATCGGTAACGGGACCAAAAGCATCAAGCGCTACCACGGTTCCGGCCAAAGCCAGCATAGTGGTGGCGGCAATGGAGATACCGAACAATCCGGCGCTCATGTAGGTAATCACAATAGCGGCACAAATAATCAGAACCGGTAATGCGGTTGCTTCCATTGAAACAGCCAGACCTTGGATAACGTTGGTGCCGTGTCCGGTTGTTGATGCGGCGGCCACGCTTTTGACCGGACGGAAGTTTGTTCCGGTATAATATTCGGTAATCCACACCAGCAAACCGGTAACGCCAAGACCGGTAAGCGAGGAAACATAAAGGTCCATCGAACCAAAGGTTATTCCGGTGCTGGTTGTGTAGGTGGCGTTCCATCCCATTGTCATGGAAATAACACCGCCAATTAAAATTGCAGATATAACCGCGGTGGCAATAAAGCCTTTGTAAAGCGCGCCCATTACGCTGTTATTGGAACCAAGCTTAACAAAGAAAGTTCCGATAACCGATGCGGCAATGCATACGCCACCAATAACAAGCGGGAACAGCATTAATTCTTCTTGTGCGCTGCCGACAAAGAAAATGCCGCCCAGCAACATGGTTGCAACAATGGTTACCGCGTAGGTTTCAAACAAGTCAGCCGCCATGCCAGCGCAATCACCAACGTTGTCGCCAACGTTATCGGCAATGGTTGCGGGGTTGCGGGGGTCATCTTCGGGGATACCGGCTTCAACCTTACCGACCAAGTCACCACCAACGTCTGCGCCTTTGGTGAAAATGCCACCGCCCAGACGGGCAAAAATTGAAATAAGCGAAGCGCCAAAGCTAAGCGCGACCAATGCTTCAAGAATATGACGAACGCCGCTTGCGGTTGTTGGGTCGTAAACTGTACGCATGTACATGTAGTACCCGGCAACACCAAGCAGACCAAGGCCAACAACTAATAATCCGGTGATGGCGCCTGATTTAAAGGCAACATCCATAGCCGGGCCAAGCCCTTTGGATCTTGCGGCCTCGGCGGTGCGAACGTTGGCGCGAACAGAAACGTGCATTCCGATAAAACCGGTTACACCCGATAGAATTGCACCAATGGCAAACCCTACCGCAACAGGTAGGCCAAGGCGAAGGCCGAGCAACACGCACACCACCACGCCCACTATACCGATTGTTGTGTACTGACGCTTAAGATAAGCCCCTGCCCCTTCTTGAATCGCAGCGGCAATTTCTTGCATGCGTTCATTGCCGGCCGGCAATGCCAAGATTGATTTGATTGAGTATGCACCGTAAGCAACCGCTAGCACACCGCAGGCCAAAACCAGATAATAAGTGGATGACATTGTAAATTCCCCATTTCAATAGGATAAGCACTTAAGGGCTAGCCCCACAAAAGAATCGAGCGCCCCTTTTGAATTGCGGATAAATTGACAGAACGCAGACTATTTTGCAACAATTCAGGTGTAAAATAGTTAAGCTGTCAGGTGTTTTGCAGACTTAATTTAACTTAAAAAATGCTATCCGCCGCCGGGGGCCATCTGGGTCATCCCTTGGACTATGGCGTCAGACACCACATCTTTGCCCAAAACCTTGTCAGCAACCATCTTTAAGCGATACTTAATAAGGGGAACATCAAGGGTTTGGTTTTTTCTTAATGTTCTGGGAATGTAATAAGTAAAATCTTTAATTAACGCATCGCCTAGCTTGGTTTTAAGCTTTTCAACCGCTTTGTAATTTTCGTTACCAAAAACCTCCATCTTATAAATAATCTGAATTGTTCCGGCTATTTCATTGTCCTGAAAAACCGGAATCAACAAAGGATCCATCTCAAGGTAATATGGCTTTGCCCCAAATGCGGTTATTTTTTTATCGGTAGATGATTGTTGTGCAGCTTCGAGGGCCAACTGTTCTTCGGTTTTTGCAAACGGCCCCACCTCAAATGTTTTTAGCGCACTAAAAACACCGCCGCCTATCATTAACATTACAACAAATACAAGTGCGAGCTTGCGCATAATAATTCCATTTATAAAAAAATTGCCCCTTCGTAACATTAGAAACGAAAGGCGTTATTTATTTGGTTACGCCATTATAACCAAACTTTTGTTTATAGAACACCACGCAATATTTGTTATTTCAGGTGTTCCCAACCACGGTTCTGGATGGTCATTTCATTGCCATCCAGACCTATTAATTTAACGCCTTGCGCGTCACTTGATGATTTTTCACCAATTATACCTATTTTACAAAGGGGTAGCTTAGTTTCCAGATTGGCAATTTTTTCTGAATTTTTTGGGCTTGAACAAAATAAAAGCTCATAATCATCGCCCCCACTAAGGGCCGACTTTTGTGCTGTGTCCATATTTCCGGCAAACAGTTTTTTTGCCGCGTTCGAAAGCGGTATGTCGCCAAGGTTAATAGTCGCACAAACATTTGATGCCGTACAAATATGCCCAAGGTCGGCAAGTAACCCATCCGATATATCAATGCACGCGCTTGCAATGGCATTTTGGCTAAGCATTTTGCCAAGTTTGATCCTGGGTTCAGGGCAATAATGGCGATTGATTAAATAATTTACACTTTCGTTATCTTTGCTGTTGGCGCTGTGAATCTTTTTTAAAAGTCCAAGACCCAAATCAGCATCGCCAAGGGTTCCGCTGACCCATATTTCATCGCCCGGTTTTGCCCCTGAACGTTTTAGGGCCGAACCTTTTTTTATACTGCCAATGGCGGTTATGGTGATGCCTGCGCCACCTGTGGTTGAAACCGTATCACCGCCCGCAAGCGATACCCCGTATTCTTCCATCATTTGCCCAAGCGCTGTGGCAAACTGCGATACCCATTGTTCATTTTGGTTTGTGGGCAACTGCAGGCTGAGAAATATCCATCTAGGGATTGCCCCCATTGCCGCAAGGTCAGATAAATTGGCGCCAAGCGCGCGGGTCGCGATGTATTTGGGTGATGTATCAGAAAGAAAATGCACCCCCTCAAGCAGGCAATCGGCGGTTACGACCACACTTTCGTCAGTTGGGATATCTAAAACAGCACCATCATCAAGCAGTGAAAGGGCGCCATCGCATTTAGCCGCTAACGGCGCAAAGTATTTGGCGATTAAATCAAATTCGCCAATTTTACTTGCAAAAGGTTTTTTTGTGTCCATGGGTCTAATCCGGTTCGCGAAGAACTTTGCCCAGTTTATCCAAAATACCGTTGAGCATCTTCGGCTCGCCTTCGGTAAAAAATGCGTTTGCTACATCCATGTATTCATTGATGATCACGCCTTTTGGTGTATCTGCATGATGCGCCAGTTCATATATGCCGGCACGCAACATACATTTTAACAGTGTTTCAATTCGCGCTAATGTCCATTCGTTTTGTAACGTGCCTTCAATCATTTCATCCAAGGATGAATAATTGGTTCGCACCCCTTTAACAATTTCACTGAAAAAGGCGCTGTCGAATTCGGTTAATTCAACTTCGTTGCCGTCTTCATTGATGGCCGGTTGGGCCCAGCGTTTGGCCAAAAAATCCTGCACCACCGGGTCAACTTCGGCGCCCGATATTTCAATTTCATACAATGCCTGCACGGCTGCAAGCCTGGCGGCTGATCGCTTGCGCGGATCAAACCCGACCTTTTTGTTGGTTTGTTCAGTTGTCATTCGTCAAGGTCAGCCAATAATTGGTTGCGAACTTCAATCATGCGCAGGCACGCATTGGCGGCATCGGCACCTTTGTTTTTTTTGTCAACTTGGGCGCGGGTCATTGCTTGTTCGCTATTTTCAACGGTCAAAATACCATTGCCCAAAGCAACGCCCTCTAATGATAAATCCATCAACGCGCGCGCACTTTCACCTGCGACATAATCATAATGGGTTGTTTCGCCGCGAATGACACAGCCAAGGGCGACAAACCCATCATAAATACCGGATTCAGCGGCAATGGAAATTGCGCCGGGGATTTCAAACGCACCGGGGACTTCCATTATATCAAAATCAACGCGGGCTGATTTCAACGCCTTGCTTGCGCCCGAAACCAATTCATCGGCAATTTGTTCATAAAAGCGGGCCTGAACCACAAGCACCTTTGTCATTATTTTTTCTCCTTAAATTTTTTTCAGGTGTTTTCAGGAATTGCCCTGCGCCCCGCAACTTTTAATCCATAACCTTCTAGGCCGACAATGGTTCGTTCGGTGTTGGAAAGAAGCTCCATTTCGTGAATACCTAAATCCATCAGTATCTGCGCGCCAACACCATAACTGCGCAACTGTTCGCTGGTTTTGCTATCGCCGCCATCAACCGACGCAGTCATTTTATAACCACCCGGTTGCAGTACCACAACCACGCCCCTGCCCTCATCCGATATGGCTTTAATTGACGCCGCTAACGTTCCGGCTTTGCCAGATTTTGCATCGCCTAACACATCGCTGGCTATATCCAGCGCATGCATGCGAACCAAAACCGGGCTGGCGGATGTTACGTCGCCTTTAACTAAAGCGGTGTGTATTAATTCATCGGGGTAGCTTTTGTAGGTAATTTTTTTAAAACCATCACCATAAACCGAAGAAAAATCGCTTTCTGACTGACGTTCGACCAAATGATCATACTTAAGGCGAAAGGCAATAAGATCGGCAATGGTTGCTATTTTAAGGCCATGCTTTTCAGCAAACGGAATAAGGTCAGGCATTCTGGCCATGGTGCCATCTTCGTTCATTATTTCACAAATCACGCCAGATGGATTAAGCCCCGCCAAACGCGCAATATCTACTGCCGCTTCGGTATGTCCGGCACGAACCAAAACACCACCATCGCGCGCTTCCAGCGGAAACACGTGGCCGGGCGAAACTATATCTACTTTGCCTTTAGTTGGGTCGGTTGCAACCGCAATTGTCCGTGCCCGATCAGATGCAGAAATGCCAGTTGAAATACCTTCGCGCGCCTCAATTGAAACCGTAAACGCGGTTGAATGACGGCTGTCGTTATTTTTTGCCATGGGTGGAATATCAAGTTCGCGCACCCTTTGGCTGGTAAGGGTCAAACAAATAAGACCGCGCCCGTATTTAGCCATAAAATTAACCGCTTCAGGCGTGGCCATTTGTGCGGGTATTACAAGGTCGCCCTCGTTTTCGCGGTCTTCATCATCAACCAGCACAAACATGCGCCCATTTCTGGCGTCTTCGATTATGTCTTCAATGGGTGAAAGCTTGTCACGGTTAGGCAATTGTTCGGTCCTTATTTTTTTATTTATCAGGCCAGCTATCGGGCCTGTTGTCAGGTTTGGCTATCAAGCAGGCGGGCAACATAACGCGCCAGCGTATCAATTTCCACATTGACCTTATCGCCAACGCAAAGTTTTCCAAGGGTGGTCTCAATCGCCGTGTGGGGAATTATGTTCAGGCTAAAAATATGGCTGTTTTTATCGGTTTTAACCGTATTTACCGTCAGCGACACCCCATCAATGCTGACCGAGCCCTTAGGCGCGATAAACCGGCCCAAATCGGGCTCAACCTTGATATCAATCTTTAAGCTCTCGCCAACTGGCTCAATCATCGCCACAGAGCCCAAACCATCAACGTGACCCGAAACCAGGTGCCCGCCCAGTTCATCGCCAACCTTTAAGGCTGGTTCTAAATTGATTTCGCGCCCTGCGAGCCATTCACCAATGGTGGTTTTGCTTAAACTTTCACCCGAAACATTAACCGTAAACGATGATGCGTTTTTTTCAATCACCGTCATGCATGCGCCACTACATGAAATTGACGCGCCGATTGCGGTTTTAGAAAGATCTAATCCGGTTTCAATGGTAATGGTTTTGCCGTCAGCATCCTTGCTAACGGTTTTTACCTTGCCGATATCGGTTATTATTCCCGTGAACACCGTTTTTAACCTCAACCTTTTTTGTTTTTTTCAAAAACCATATAGGCATCTTCGCCGCAAGTACGCCTATCTGTCATTTGAAAGCCCTGAATATTACCATTTAGCACATCTTTTGCTAACGCGCTTTCGCTAAATGCCAAAATTGCCCCATCTTCTTGTTCTTGGCCAATCTTAATTGGGCTTGCAAACCAGTGGATACAATCAACCATTTTGGCATCCATGAACGCCTGATTAAGATTGCTACCGGCTTCAACCAGCACGCGGGAAATGCCGTTTTTACCAAGATAAGATGCAATCCAGCCAAGATCCGGTCTGGCGTTTGCGTCTAATTTTTCAACGGTTATTACTTTTACGCCCAAATCTTCGAGTTCTGATTGTTTTTTCATGTCCGCATTAGGCGAACAGAAAATCCAAAGTTCATTTTTATCCAGCGTTTGTAAAATCCGCGCATCAAGCGGAATGCGAAGATTGCTGTCAAGTAATGCACGAATTGGTGTCTGGTTTTCCATGCCCGGCAAACGGCAAGTATATTGCGGGTCATCAACAAGCAATGTGCCAATACCAAACAGAACCATGTCATGGCTTGCGCGCAACATATGGCCCATGTTTTTTGCTATGCTGCCGGTTATATCGGTTTTTTTGCCCGGTCCTGCGGCAATGCACCCGTCGCTTGATGCCGCAACCTTTAGCGCAAAAATAGGTTTGTTGTTTTTAATCAGGTTAAAAAACCCTGCATTAATTTTTTTGGCATCATTTTCCAGCACCCCCTCGGATACATCGATTCCGCCTTCTTTTAATTTTTGTATTCCCTGTCCGGCCGTTCTGGGATCGGGATCAATGGCTGCAATCACCGCGCGCTTTATGCCTGCGCTAAGCAATGCATCGGCGCACGGTGGGGTTTTGCCAAAATGCGCGCATGGCTCCAGCGTGACGTAAGCGGTTGCCCCACGGGCGGCAGAGCCCGCACGTTTTAGGGCTTCGCTTTCTGCGTGGGGACGGCCACCGGGCTGGGTCCAACCCCGCCCGACCACATGGCCATTATTTACAATTACGCACCCCACCGCCGGATTGGGCCAAACGTTACCCAACCCACGCTTGGCTAATGCCAGCGCACCGCGCATAAAGCGAATATCTGTTGCTTCAGATTTTTGCGTGCCGGAATGTTCAGTCGTCGTCACTAAGGTTACCGATAAACTCGTTAAATTCCCTGACCTCGTGGAAGTCTTTGTAAACTGACGCAAAGCGCACATATGCAATTTGATCCAATTCACGCAATGTATTCATTATCATCTCACCAATTACCTTGGTCGGGATTTCGTTTTCACCCGATGTTTCAAGCTGGCGCTGAATCGAATTAACAATCCGGTCTATGCGGTCTTGATCAACCGGGCGCTTGCGCAATGCGATTTCCATTGAAAGTTTTACTTTTTCCCGGTCAAACGGAACTTTGTCGCCATTGCCCTTTATTACAATCAGTTCACGCAACTGCACGCGCTCAAACGTAGTAAAGCGCGATTCACATGCCGGGCAATAACGCCTACGTCTAATGGCAGAATTGTCCTCGGTCGGACGTGAATCTTTTACCTGGGTATCGTGATTTCCGCAAAATGGGCAACGCATGACCTTATATATTCCTTTTATAAATTAGTTATAGATTGGAAACCGTGAAAGCAATTCGGCAACTTTGGCACCAACCGATTTTTCGGCGGCACTATTGTCATCGGGGTTGATTGCCAGCCCGTCCAACACTTCACAGACAAGCTTGCCAACGGTTTTAAATTCTTCTTCACCGAAGCCGCGCGTGGTGGCCGCCGGTGTGCCCAAACGCACGCCAGATGTAACCATCGGTTTTTCGGTATCAAACGGAATACCGTTTTTGTTGCAGGTTATGCCTGCGCGCTCTAGCGATTTTTCCGCCGCGTTGCCTTTTACCCCCTTGGGACGAAGGTCAACCAGCATTAGGTGGGTATCGGTACCACCGGTTGTAATGGCGTATCCGCCGTTTATCATTTCAGCCCCAGTGTTTGCGCATTTTTGATTACGCGAGCGGCATAATCTTTAAATTCCGGTGTCAGAGCTTCGCCAAAGGCAACTGCTTTGGCGGCAATAACGTGCATCAATGGCCCACCCTGCAGGCCAGGGAAAACTGCTGAGTTTATTTTTTTAGCAATTTCTTCGTTATTGGTTAGCACCATTCCGCCGCGCGGACCACGCAGTGTTTTATGGGTCGTAGTGGTTGTAATATCGGCTATGGGAACCGGGCTGGGATGAAGCCCGGCCGCCACCAGACCGGCAAAATGCGCCATATCAACCATAAGGTACGCACCGACTTCATCGGCAATGGCGCGAAAACGGGCAAAATCAATATGGCGCGGATAAGCCGAGCCACCAGCAATGATTAATTTTGGTTTGTGTTCGCGAGCAAGCTTTTCAACTTCGTCGAAATCGATTGTGCAATCTGCTTGGCGAACGCCGTATTGAACCGCATTAAACCATTTACCAGATTGCGCCGGCGGTGCGCCGTGGGTTAAGTGCCCGCCTGCGGCAAGGCTCATCCCCATAATGGTATCGCCCGGCTGCAACAATGCCATAAATACCGCACCGTTGG
>JAOULV010000025.1 GCA_029881835.1 Rhodospirillaceae bacterium | reverse complement strand
CCCCCTCGCGAATAATTGTTATGCGAATTTTTGTTCCGACGCGACCGCGCATTATTTTTACCGCATCTGATAAGGCCATGTCTTTTATGGAGTTGCCATCAAGATGCGATATAAGATCACCCGCTTTTATTCCGGCCCTGTCGGCGGGGGTATCTTCAATTGGGGCTATTACTTTGACCAGACCATCTTCCATTGTTACCTGAATTCCCAAGCCGCCAAATTCGCCACTAGCAAAAACTCTGCGCTCTTTTAATTCATCGGGGCTTAGGTATTGGGAATGCGGATCAAGCGAAGCCAGCATTGAATCAAGCGCGGCCTCAACCAACACTGCAGGCTCGGTGCTGTGTTGTGCGGATTTAAGGTCATCAACACCTTTTATTGCCGCATCAATAATTTTTGCATCATCTAGCGTTGCCACATAATTGGCACGGACATGGCGATATGCATCGCGAAAATGATCGCGTTCGGTGGTTTCGTTCAGGTTGTTGGAATATTTATCCAAAGCTGCATAAAAACGATCGGCCTCTTTCTTTCCAGATACATCTATGCTGGAAAAAGTTATGTGCGGATCGAAATTAACCGCAATCCCCTGTCCTTGGGCGCAGGCGCTTAAAGATTGTAGCAGGGCGATCGATATGACCCCACCCAAGGCAAAGGCCAAGAGCTGGGATAAGCGCTTCATCCGTTTTTAGTTATCCGGGCAATAAGTTCGTCCAGAACCTTTTCGGCTTCATCGTTGTCCACCTGGCAGGTGCCGGCAGCATGGTGGCCGCCGCCACCGTATTCCAGCATAAGTTCACCAATGTTGGTTTTTGAGGTGCGATTAAGGATTGAACCGCCCGTGGCAAACACGGTGTTAAGTTTATTGAGCCCCCACATAACATGAATTGAGATGTTGGTATCTGGATACATTGCATAAATCATGAAACGGTTTGTTGCGTAAATTGTATCTTCTTTGCGCAGGTCAAGCACAACAAGATTACCGTGCACCGTTGCGCAACGTTCAATCTGTTCCTTGGCTTGTTTTTCATGTTCTTTGTAAAGTTTTGTGCGCTCAACCACATCTGGAAGTTTTAAAATTTCATCGATGCTATGATCGCGGCAGTAATCAATAAGTTCCATCATCAGCTGATAGTTTGAAATACGGAAATCCTTGAAACGTCCAAGACCGGTACGTGAATCCATAATAAAGTTTAAAAGCACCCAGCCTTCGGGATTTAACACTTCATCTTTATTGAATTGCGCTGAATCGGCCTTATCGACAGCTTCCATCATTTCAAGGGAAACGTTTTTAAATTCAACCTTGCCACCGTAATAATCATAAACAACGCGCGCTGCGGACGGTGCATCGGGATCAATTACATGGTTCGGCGGAATATCATCAAGTCTAACCATTTCGCTTGAGTGGTGATCAAACGCAATGTGTACGCCTGGAACATAGGGAAGGTTGGTTGTAATATCGTCTTCCGATATTAGTATGGTTCCATCTTGCATATCTTTTGGATGAACGAATTTGATATCCTCAATCAAATCCATTTCCTTTAACAGCATAGCACAAACCAAACCGTCAAAATCGCTTCGTGTAACCAAACGATATTTTTTATGATCGCTCATTTGATGGATCCCTCGTTCCCTAAAAAATCAATACGCCGTGCCTTTTATGCTGACGCCTAGGCTTACCATGTGTTGGCCATTGTAGATGACTTTTTTACCCATAAACAAGCAACACTAGCAAAAACAGTAGTGAAAGAGTTGAAAAATATCAACTTTTAGCTGCTCTCATCTCAAAAACAACCCACAGACAAGCCGAAAACACCAAAACCGCCACCGCCTGATGCAGGCTTGCCGCCCATACCGGAACCGCAAGCAACAAGGTGGTTATGCCCAAAGCGACCTGCACAATAGTGGTAAAGGCCAACCAATTTATCGCCAGTCTTGTTGTCGGGGCCAAATGGGTGCGCGCGGAAAAAACCCAAAATACCCCAACAAAAACGAATATGCTTTCTGCCAATATCCTATGGTTAAACTGTATGGTTGTTACATCCTCAAAGGCCGATAACCAAAATGGGCTGAGGTCGTATATTCCACCCGGGACAAAATCGCCATCCATAAGGGGGAAAGTATTAAAAACAAACCCGGCATCGGTTCCGGCAACAAATCCACCGGAAACGGCCGTAATGGAAACAAGAAGAAAAAGCCACAATCCGGCCGCACGCAAACGCGTGGCGTCTTGGTGAACATCTGAATGTGGTTCCGGCCTAATAAGTGAAAGCCCGACCCACAACAGCGCTGCTATTATAAGAAGCGCTAGGGCAAAATGCGCAGTTAGGCGATATTGACTAACATCGGGGTGATCAACCATTCCGCTAATGACCATAAACCACCCCATTAGCCCCTGCGCACCCCCAAGGGCAAACAATCCGGTAAGCTTCCAAAAAAGCGCATCACCTGGTCGAAACCATGCCCTGCTCAGAAACAACGCGTATGGAACAAAAAATGCCAGCCCTATCAATCGCCCCCAAAACCGATGAATGAATTCAAGCCAGAAAATTGACTTAAATCCATCTACCGTCATATCTGGATTTTTTTTATGGAACTCGGGAAAGTTTTGATATTTTGAAAAAAGGTTTTCCCAATCGGTTTCGCTTAACGGCGGTATCCATCCTGTAAAAAGTTTCCATTCAACCATCGAAAGACCAGAATGGGTAAGGCGGGTTAATCCACCTATGACAACCATAATAAAAACCATGGCGGCTACAGAAAAAAGCCACGTCGACATTATTTTCATGCGGTGCGTATTCGGTGGACGGCGGTAAGACGAAAAGGTAGTCAAGGTAAACTCCCCCCAAAAATTATTTATCGCGAAGCTTTTAAACAAACGCATTTTTTAAGAGCGCAAACTAACAGATAATTCACCTAAGCGTAATTGACATGCGACAAATATAAACATCATCAGAATTATTTTACCGGGTTATCTTTTGCCCATTTTCCCAATAATTCTGCCAAATTTTCTGCAGTTTCGCTATCAAGCTCAAGGTCGGTAAAGCGCTTTCCTTCTTTTATGCGCAAGCGAACCATTTTAAATCCACCTTCATAAACTGCCTCTTGCACGGTTACTAACTTGTTCCACGGAGCATTAATTTCCTTGATGTCCGTTATGGACTGATGGCCTGCACTCATTTACTTATCGCTCCTTTTTGTTGCAACAAAGATTGCTGTGGTTGCTATATTTGGGCTATGCGTTGCCTGTAGCGTCCGCGCAAAATAAATCGTTTTTCGCTTTCTTGTTCACCATCGACAAATGAGGTGCGCGTATGAAGAGCATTGTTACATATAAGCCCCTCGCCTGCCTTTAACCTATATTCAAACATAAATTTGTTATTTTTTGCGTTTTCTTCAGAAAGCGTGTTTTCTAGAAACTTAAGCGCCCTGGCTGTATCGCCGTCATCGCGCCAGATTACATTTTTCTTTCTTGCGGTATAGCGCATGCGCAAAGAGCCATCCTGGCGATCAATTGAAAACACCGGTCCGGTGACATCTTCTCTTGTTACCGCTTCATCTATTTCATTGGCCGGAATGGTCATCGCTTGGGGGTGGGCCATGGCCTTGACCATCTCAACATCCGCATCTCGCATAAGCAAATATGCAATTTCAGGATCAAACAACATATTTGCGCCACCGCTTTTGGCCGGGCGAACGCAATAAAGGAGCATGGTTCTTATTGTTCGTTCTGGCGGGTTGTAATACCCGTCTGTGTGCCAATTTATCGCCTTGTCGGTGTAAGGTATGTAAAGCTTGCGCCCTTCTTCAATTCTGGCCTTGCCTGCCGCAACGTGCAACGGGGTTAGGGCATCATCGTCTGCGTAAGGATTTTTATCGGGGTTTTTAAGGCAATAGTGCTTTGAAATCCCGGCGACCATATCCCGGCCATGGGCTTCATCCCCCGACCCGGCCATGGGCGCAGAACCCCTGAAAATAGCCATTCCACAACTTTTTAGCAGGGATCGTATCTTTTTTGATTCTGCCAGCGTCAGGGCAGCGCCATCGCCTACATCTACAATAATTTCTGAAAAATCCGGGAAATTAGCCAATTTTTCTTCACGCCAAGCCCTGTATGCGTCGCTTTCGCCACCACCGCAAAGGGAAAATGGCGATTTTGCAAAATCTTCATCGGTAAGCAAAACCGTGTTTGGGTCTAAATCGGTATTTAAGGGCATTTTATTTCATACTCACGTATTCAGCAGTATCTAGTTTAGCTATATTTATCCCCAATTTGGGGGAATTAAGGCGATTCCTCCGCCAAAAATGTACATATTAGGTCATTTTTGGCTATTTTTTTGCCGCCAAAAGAAATATTTATCCCTTACAAGTGCCTGAAACGAAAGGAATGATCAGAAAAATACGGTATAACGTTCTTTAGCAATAGACATATTAGATTGACGTAATATTATATATATTGAAAATAAGAGAGAGAAAGCGGAAAAACCGCTCGTCGGCAGAGGAGCTTAAAAAAACAAAGCCCCTGCTAGTAAAAATGAAAAAACAGGTTTTGGCTATAATGGGAAATAATTATATTCCCGATTTGGATGCGATCAAAAAAATATACGCGACCTTGCGTGTTTCGGTACCTATATAATAAGTAAGTACCCAACCCTAAACAAGGCGCAACAATTGGGTCAAATGAACGACCTTTGTAAAAATGGGTTATCTGCCTCTTTTTTTGTTGCACTTTATTTTAGTCAGGTATTTGCGGCTAATAAATTTAAGATCGAACAATTAACTTTGCGGAGAAAAAGCAATGGCTACAAAAAAACATGAAACTCCTTTACTGGATCAACTTGAAAGCGGCCCTTGGCCCAGCTTCATTACCGGTCTGAAACATCTTGCTTCGGATGAAAACCAACAATACGCCCCTATGGTCAATAGCCTTTTGGGTCAGTTGGAACATTCATACGAAACCCGCAAAGGTTACTGGAAAGGTGGAACCATTGGTGTACGCGGATATGGTGCAGGCATCATCCCGCGCTTTTCCGAAGTTGCTAGCAAATTCCCCGAAAGTTCAGAATTCCACACCATGCGCGTAATGCCGCCGGCAGGCATGCATTACGATACCAAAGTCCTTCGTCAGCTTTGCGACGTTTGGGAAAAATACGGCTCCGGCCTTATTGCCCTTCACGGACAAAGCGGCGACATCATGATGCAGGGCATTTCATCTGAAAACGTACAGCCTGCGTTTGATGAAATGAACGAAATGGGATTTGACCTTGGTGGCGCCGGTGCCGGTGTTCGCACATCAATGAGCTGCGTTGGCGCGGCCCGTTGCGAACAGTCTTGCTATGATGAAGCAAAGGCCATGCGCATGGTTATCAACAACATGCTTGATGACATGCACCGCCCTTCGCTTCCGTACAAATTCAAAGCCAAATTCTCTGGCTGTGCCAACGATTGCGTTAATGCATCACACCGTTCTGATTTTGCGGTTCTTGGTACATGGAAAGACGACATCAAAGTAAACCAAGAAGAATTGAAGAAAAAAGTTGCCGAATTGGGCCGCAAAGGTTTCAACGATCAAGTTGTTAACATGTGCCCAACCCGCGCACTTTCATTGAACGACGACGACACACTGGAAATCGATAACTCTAGCTGTGTTAAATGCATGCATTGCATTAACGTTTGCACCAAAGCGCTTAGCGTTGGTGATGAAAAAGGCGTTACCATTCTGGTTGGCGGCAAGCGCACCCTGAAGATCGGTGATCTTATGGGTACCGTTCTTGTTCCTTTCCACAAAATGGATTCAGAAGAAGATTACGAATGGCTGGTTGAGCTTTCCGAAAACGTTCTTGAATTTTTTGCCGATAACGCGCTCGAGCACGAACGCACCGGTGAAATGATTGAACGCATCGGTCTTGTAAACTTCCTCGAAGGTGTTGGTGTTGATGTTGATCCAAACATGGTCGCACACCCACGCACCAGCTCATACGTTCGTATGGACGGTTGGGACGAAGAAGTTTCAAAATGGAATGCTCGCAAAGGAACGGCTGCTGCTGAATAAGCAAACGCCAACTTTGATAGCCAATTATAGATATAAAGTTTGTTAAGTTTGGAGAATAAAAAATGAGTGAGGCTCAAGAAGCACCCCGGATGCCGGATGAATGCGGTGTTCCAGACCCGATGCAATACATGCATCCGGTTTTGAAAAAAAACTACGGTGCATGGGATTGGCATGACCGCCCACAAGTTGGTGTTTTGCACCACGTTGCCAAATCCGGTGACGAAGTGTGGACCATCAAAGCAGGCACCCAGCGCCAGATGGACATCCACACCATCCGCAAGCTTTGTGACATTGCCGATGAATTTGCCGATGGCCATGTTCGCTTTACCACGCGCTCCAACATTGAATACACCGTATCCGATGAAAGCAAGGTAGAGCCGCTAATTAAAAAGCTTGAAGGCGAAGGCTTCCCTGTTGGCGGTACCGGTAACTCGGTTTCGATGATTTCCCATACCCAAGGTTGGCTGCATTGCGATATCCCCGGCACCGATGCATCAGGCGTTGTTAAATCTTTGATGGACGCCATGTATCACGAGTTCAAGCACGAAGAAATGCCGAACCGTGTTAAAATCACCACGTCATGCTGCCAGATTAACTGTGGCGGACAAGGCGACATCGCCATCAACATCCAGCACACCAAACCACCGATCATCAATCACGATCTGGTTTCCAATATGTGCGAACGTCCAGCAGTTGTTGCCCGTTGCCCGGTTGCGGCTATTCGCCCGGCATTGGTAAACGGCAAACCAACCTTGGAAGTTGATGAAAAGAAATGCATTTGCTGTGGTGCGTGCTTCCCGCCGTGCCCACCGATGCAGATTAACGATCCGGTTCACTCCAAGATCGCTATCTGGGTTGGCGGCAAGCATTCTTCCACCCGTTCAAAGCCATCGTTCCACAAGCTTGTGGCCGCTGGCATTCCCAACAACGCACCGCGTTGGCCGGAAGCAACCGAAATCGTTCTCAAAATTCTTAGCGCCTACAAAGAAGGTGGTAAGCCTTGGGAACGCATGAACGAATGGATTGACCGTATTGGTTGGCCGAAATTTTTCGAAGTTACCGGTCTGCCATTTACCAAGTTCCATATTGAAGACTGGCGTGGTGGACGTAATGCGCTAAACGCATCGTCGCACGTACACCTTTAATCAAAAGACCACTGTTTTTCATGGGGGGCGGAAAATTCCCGCCCCCCTTGTGAAACGAGCATTAACCATCAGGAATTTAGTTTATGAAATTTGGCATTCTAGTAAACGAGGGACCGTTCACACATCAGGCTTCAGATTCGGCTTACCAATTTGTAAAAGCCGCACTTGAAAAAGGCCACGAAGTCCCCCGTGTATTTTTTTATTATGATGGCGTTTACAACGCCAACAAACTTTCAGCCCCGCAAGCAGACGATCGCAATGTCGTAAAACGCTGGAGCGACCTTGCAAAAGAAAAAGATGTCGATCTTGTGGTTTGCGTTGCTGCCGGACTTCGCCGCGGCATCGTTGAAGACAACCTTATGGATGGTTTTCGCATTTCCGGCCTAGGTCAGCTGACCGAAGCGGCAATGGGAACTGATCGTCTTGTAATGTTTGGCGATTAAGGAGCAAAAAAATGGCTGAATACGATTTTGATACTGAAGGCGTAAAAAAGACCATCACCTTCCTTAACCGCAAAGCGCCTTACGGCACAATTTATGCGTTAGAGGTTCTGGAAAGCGTTCTTATTTCCGCTGCGTTTGAACAACACGCCAACATCGTTTTTGTTGATGATGGTGTTTTCCAAATTAAAAAAGGTCACGATACGGCAGATTTGGAAATGAAAAACTTTCTTCCAACTTACGGCATTATCGAAATGGAAAAAGAAGATGCCGACGAAGACGAAGATATGGATATGAATTGGCGCATCATCGTTGAAAAAGAATCAATGGAAGCCCGTGGGCTTACCCCTGACGACTTCAAAGTTGAGGTTGAGGTTCTTTCAAGCGCAGAATTGGCCGACGTATTGGCTACATCTGATGCGGTTATTGGCGGATAAGGGATTAAATCATGCTTCATACAGTTAACAAATCACCCTTTGAACGCAACAGCCTTGAAAGCTGTTTGCGTCTTGCCAAAAAAGGCAGTGCAATACTTCTTCTTGAAGATGGCGTTTACGCCGCAATGGGCGGCACAACGGTTTCCGATAAGGTTGCCAGCGCCGCTAAAGACAATTCTGTTTACGTACTTGGCCCGGACATGAAAGCCCGCGGTCTTGCCGAAGGCCAGCTTATCGATGGAATTAAAGTTGTCGATTATGCAGGTTTCGTCGATCTTGTCGCAGACAATGACGGTGTAACCCCCTGGCTTTAGGCCCGTTACCAACCGCGCCCTAAGTGCAATGGGCATATGAAATTAAAAAACAAAGACATTAAAACCAAAGGAGACTTTAAAATGGCAGCATATAGCGTAAATGGCGCAGATATCGAACACGACGAAGAAGGATACATCACCGACGTTCAGCAGTGGAACCGTGATCTGGCACAGATCATTGCCGATGCCGAAGGTTTGGAAATGACCCAAGAACATTGGGATGTTGTTGACTTCCTGCGTGAATACTACAACGAATACCAGATTGCTCCGGCCGTTCGCGTGCTGGTGAAGGCTGTGAAAAAGAAATTTGGCCCCGAAAAAGGCTCTAACAAATATCTTTACGAACTATTCCCATATGGCCCAGCTAAGCAGGCATGTAAAATTGCCGGCCTTCCTAAGCCTACTGGTTGCGTATAATTCTATTACCCGGAGGGTGGGATATATTTTCACCCTGCCCTCCGGTAATTTTTTAATTTTCTAAACTGCTTATTTGTTTTTCAATTTATAAAAAAATTAACTTTTATTTTGAGGGCTAACCAGCCATGTCAGCATTGACAATTGCTTATGCGGTTCTTTTTTACGCGGCCACCGCGATTTTAATTATCGGTCTTTCGGTAAAAATAAGATCGTACATTGTTACGCCCGCACCGCTAAAGATTCCGGTTATGCCCGCACCAATGACCCAAACGGGTGTCATCTTTCGCATGTTCCGCGAAGTTGCATTTTTTGAAAGCCTGTTCAAATCAAACCGCTGGATTTGGATTTTGGCTGTACTTTTCCACGCCGGTCTTTTGCTGGCACTAATCAGGCATATTCGCTATTTCATTGACCCCACATGGAGCTGGGTCGTGTTTATTCAGCCATTTGGTATTTATGGCGGCATGGCAATGGTTGTTGGTCTGCTTGGCCTATGGGCAAGGCGTTTTTTAGTAGAACGCGTTCGTTACATTTCTGGCCCGTCAGACCACCTAATGTTAGCCCTTTTGGTGCTTATCGGTGCGACCGGTCTAGGCATGAAATTCGTGGCTCGCACCGATATTATTCAAGTCAAAGTATTTTTCTTAGGGCTACTAAGGTTTGACCTTCAACCCCTACCGGCAGACGGGCCATTGCTAATACATTTGGCCGCCGTCGCCACACTGATGATTGTGTTTCCGTTTAGCAAACTTCTGCATGTTCCGGGCGTATTTTTCAGCCCGTCGCGCACGCAGGTGGACAACGCCCGTGAAAAACGCCATCTGGCGCCATGGGCGGCACACATGGATGCTGACCGCGAAGCCTAAGTTTTTAAGTTTTTAAGTTTTATATTTAAGGAACTGTAAGTGGCAGACCAAACATTCCAAACCCCGGCGTTTCGTGAATTAAGGGACAATCCCAAAATTCAAGAAGATGCAATGGCGCATTCACAGCCGTTTATCGCCAAGCCCGAGCACAACGAACCATTGGGCTTTCCGGGTGAATTGGTTGACAACTGGGAAGAAAAAGCCGTCGCCAAACTTGGTGAGCTTTTGGAAAAAAATAAAGCTCTCAGGGTTTATCTTGATAGTTGCGTAAAATGTGGCGCGTGTACCGATAAATGCCATTACTTCCTTGGCACGGGCGACCCCAAAAACATGCCGGTGGCGCGCCAAGATTTATTGCGTTCGGTTTATCGCCGCCATTTCACCACCTCTGGCAAACTGTTTCCGAAACTGGTTGGCGCCAAAGAAATGAACAAGGAAATGCTGGACGATTGGTACAAGTATTTCCACCAATGCTCACAGTGTCGGCGTTGTTCAGTGTTTTGCCCGTACGGCATTGATACCGCCGAAATTTCAATGGCCGCACGCGACATCATGGATCACATCGGTGTCGGTACAAAATATTCCAACGAAATTATTTCTAAAGTCCACGTTATCGGCAACAACCTAGGCCTACCCGGCCCGGCGTTGATTGACACCATGGAAGGTCTCGAAGAAGACGTCGAAGAAGATACTGGCATTCCGGTTAAATACCCGGTTGACCAAGAAGGTGCCGACGTACTGCTTATCACCCCTTCGGCTGATTTCTTTGCCGAACCCCATGTTGATGGCCTAATCGGTTATGGTAAGGTTTTTCATCAGGCCGGTATTAACTGGACAGTATCATCGTACGCGTCTGAGGCCGCAAACTTTGCCATGTTCATCGGTTCTTATGAACAGATGCATAAAATTTCCAACCGTATCCGCAAAGCAGCACTTGACCTTGGCGTAAAACGCATAGTCTTTGGTGAATGCGGTCATGCGTGGCGTGTG
>JAOULV010000341.1 GCA_029881835.1 Rhodospirillaceae bacterium | reverse complement strand
CCGATAATGGCATTTAACGGGGTGCGCAATTCGTGGCTCATGGATGATAAAAATTCCGACTTTGCCTGATTGGCCTTATCGGCATCTTCTTTGGCGTGTTGTAATTCTTGTTCGAATTTTTTGCGCTCAGTCACGTCGCGGATAATGCCGATAAAAATCATATCGCCATCAATTTCTAATTTACTTACCGCAATATCAATCGGGAATATGCTTCCGTCTTTGCGCCTGCCTTCTAGTTCGCGGCCCTTGCCTATTATTTTTGGATTTCGCGTTTTGACATAATCATTGATGTATGCGTCATGCACTACCGCTTCTTTTTTTGGCATCAGTATGGAAAGGTTTTTTCCAATCATTTCTTCCTTGGAATAGCCAAATATTTTTTCGGTTCTGGGGTTGCAAGATATTATCTCCCCAGATGAATTTGATGTGACGATACTATCGACAACATTATCCAATATAAGCTGTAGGCGCTTTTCACTTGCCCGGACCTCCAACGTTCGGGATTCAACCTTTTGTTCCAATTCATCTTGGTAATTTTTTCGCCGGGTAATATCACGGGCGGTGGCATAAATTTGCCCCTTGGTGCCGTCTAGGGTGGCGTTCCACAGCAACCATGCATAATCCCCGTCTTTTTTCTGGTAACGATTTTCAAATTCAACAACCGAAATACCATCGGCAAGCTTTTGTGCCGCACGCAATGTATCTTCGCGGTCATCTTCGTGAACAAATTCAACGAACGGGCGGGATTTTAGTTCCTCCATTGAAAACCCTAATGTGTCCACCCATGCGTAGTTAAGACGCTTGAAATACCCATCGGTTCCTGCGATGCACTGCATGTCGAATGTAAGTGTAAAAAATCTGTCTAGCTCTTCTTCGGCTTCTTTGCGTTCTTTGTATTCATCGCGCAGGTCAATGTATGGGCCGACCAAGGTTGTGCGGATAATCACCCCAAGAATTATCCAATAAGAAGTAAATTTAAAAATATGCCCAACAAGATTAGAAAGCCCAAACGCGCTAACGTATAACGTAAACGCCAATTCGGCTATCATGGTCAGCACAATTGATGCAGCCAAAGCATAAAATATATTTTTGCTAAGATGCGCCTTTTTTAGCGATAGATGAACCAGCGCCAAGGCCAAAATACCAATTATTATGTATTCGCTATAAATTTTTATCGGTTGCAGACCGACACCTTCGACAAACAACACTGGAATGTAACCAGTTTCAACAAGGCTATACGCCAATACCGTCAAACCACCAAATATAATAAATAATGCCCCTGCCCTTACCTTGCGGGTAAAAAATAACGGGGCGGTCAAAAGAAGTATTGATTCAAAATATCTGGCGATAATCCAAAACTGAACCGCAACGTTGGTTCCGGTATTTTCAAAAATATTTATTCCGGGATAAGCAAGGGTGTGCAGCAAATCAAGCGATGCAACCCAAAAATACCCAGATGCCAAGAACATTAAAAAATTATCTTGTGAAAATGAATAGGTATTCCACGCAATAAAAAACATCGCCACCGCAACAACGATAGCAAATAGTTCAGCAAGGGTGTGAAATGATAAAAAATTAAACCGGCTGAGAACGACCAAAAATACAGCTATCGCAATGGGCGCCAACAGCAATTTCCAAAAATGTGTTGCCGGGGCACTTGATGGCAGGTCGCCTACTTTGATCATTGTTGTTCTCTATTTTGTCAAAAAGCACTCTCCCCCCACTACAAATTGGGTTTCGACAAAACAAAAACAACCACATTTTTTATGTGGCTTTGATTATTTATTAAATTAAAAAAACAGTGTTTTTCCTGCCATAACAGCAAGTTAATAGCCAAGATGGCACTTATTTAAGAATATTTTGCCGCGCAACGCAGGCGATAAAGACCCACACGGTTGTGCGCAACACCATGGCCCAAACGGTTCTGATTTCAAATGCGCCATCCATTAATATGTGTATGCCAAACATGGCAAAGATTAACGCCGTGCCTAACACTATCGCTATTGCCAGATAGGCACCCCA